>DASYIU010000001.1:0-2076 GCA_035997285.1 Methyloceanibacter sp.
TCCTGGGCACGCTCGCCCTGTTCAAGGGCAAGGTGACCGAGGACGGCCGGCTCGCCATTTATATCGTGCTCGCCACCATCCCCGCCGTCGCGTTCGGGTTTGTCCTCAAGAAGTTCGGCTATGCCGACCTTGAGCGGAACGTCGCCATCGTGGCCTGGAACACCATCCTTTACGGCATCCTGATGATGCTCGCCGACATGGTCGGGCCGCAGGAGCGCACCATCCACAACATGACGCTCGGCAGCGCGCTCATCATTGGCGTGGCCCAGGCCTTGGCGCTGATCCCGGGTACCAGCCGCTCCGGCGTGACCATGACCGCCGCTAGGTTCCTCGGCTTCACGCGGCCCGACTCGGCGCGCTTCTCGTTTCTGCTCGGCATTCCGGCCACGGCGGGGGCCATCGTCTTCACCATCGGCGACGCGCTCGAGGGCGGCGGGACCATCACCAAGGACCAGATCCTCTGCGCCGGTCTTACCTTCGTCGCCGGGATCCTCGCCATCGCCTTCCTGATGAACCTAATCCGGCGCATCAGCTTCATGCCCTTCGTGCTCTACCGCATGGTGCTGGGCGGCTTCCTCCTCGTCATGCTCTACAGCTGAGACGGCAACTCGGCGATTAAGGGCGGTAGATGGAGAACTGGCCGCGCGGGCGGAATTGCTCGAGATAGCCGGGCACCACGGCGGCGACGGCGACCGGCTCGATGCCGAGGCCCTCAAGGGTGCGCCCCGCCCGTTCCGCGGCTTCGCTCACCACATTGTCGGTCTCGAGCAGGCGCACCTGGTCGATGGTGAGGGGCGGGTTCGGCAGCCATTGCAGGAAGGCGGCCTGCAGCTTGGCGAGCCAGAAGGGCTCCGGCACCAGCAGCCGCTTGCGCATGGCGTAGGCGAGCACGCGCTGCATCACCTCTTTCAAAGTCAGGACCTCGGGCCCGCCAAGTTCGTAAGGGCCGACCACGCCCGCTTTGCCGGCGAGCACCGCCAGAACCGCGCGCGCCACGTCGCCCACGAACACAGGCTGAAGCCGCATCTTGCCACCGCCGATCAACGGAAGTGCGGGCGCGATCCTTGCGAGCGCGGCGAAGCGATTGAAGAAGTCGTCCTCCGGCCCGAACACGATGGAAGGCCTGAGGATGACAGCGTCGGGGAAGACCTCTTTGACCGCCGCCTCCCCGGCCGCCTTGGTGCGGCCATAGACCGAGGGCGCATCGGGGCTCGCACCGATCGCCGAGATGTGAACGAGCGTGCCGACCCCTGCCGACCGCGCCGCTTCGGCCACGTGCCGCGCGCCCTCATCCTGCACCGCCTTGAAGGTCTGCTTGCCGGCCGGAAACAGGATGCCGACCAGGTTGACCACCGCATCGGCGCCGTCCGCCGCGGCGAGAAGCGAACCGGGGTAACGCACATTGGCCTGCACGGCGTTGATCTGGCCGACCCCCCCGAGCGGCTGGAGGTGGAGGGCAAGCTCAGGGCGTCTGACCGCGACCCGCATGCGGGCGCCAGTCATGGCGATGGCGCGCACGACGTGGCGCCCGATAAAGCCCGAGCCGCCATAGAGCGTGATGAGCGCCGAGTTGTTCAGGGTGATTGCCACGTAATGCCTGTCTGGGGCTCGCCGGGTGGGGTGAGCCTCCTCAATGTTCCGCTGCAGCAATACACGAGGGAGCTGAACTCTGTGAAGCACCGCCCGCTGATTGACTTTGCGCGGTACCGATCGTACTTCAGGCCCTCAAGCCCAGGTGGCGGAACTGGTAGACGCGCTAGCTTCAGGTGCTAGTGCCCGAAAGGGCGTGGAAGTTCGAGTCTTCTCCTGGGCACCATTCCCGCTTTTTAAAGCGCTTCGCGTCCAGAATGCGGCCGCCAAGGAGTGCTTAAGTTTGAGCCAGCCCCCGACCGTAGAGCTCTATAGAGGCGATCTGCCGCAAGGCCGCATGGCCGGCCGCTCCATCGCCATCGACACCGAGACGTTGGGGCTCAACCCCTATCGCGACCGTCTTTGCCTCGTGCAGCTGTCCGAAGGCGACGGCCGCGCCGCCCTGGTTCAGCTCGCCTGGAGCTATGACGCGCCCGAGCTGAAGCG
>DASYIU010000002.1:0-7733 GCA_035997285.1 Methyloceanibacter sp.
TGGTCGTGGTCGGCGACCAGAAGGGCCGCGTCGGCTTCGGCCATGGCAAGGCGCGCGAGGTGCCGGAGGCCATCCGCAAGGCGACCGAGGCGGCCAAGCGCAACCTGGTCAAGGTGCCGTTGCGCGAGGGCCGCACGCTGCATCACGACGTGACCGGCCATCACGGCGCGGGCCGCGTCGTGCTCCGAGCGGCGCCTCCCGGCACCGGCATCATCGCCGGCGGTCCGATGCGCGCGGTGTTTGAGACCCTCGGCATCCAGGACGTGGTCGCCAAATCGCTCGGCAGCTCCAATCCCTACAACATGGTGCGCGCCACGTTCGATGCGCTGCGTCACGAGGACAGCCCAAGAGGGGTGGCGGCGCGGCGCGGCAAGAAGGTGAGCGAGATCGTCTCACGCCGCAGAGACGGTGCCGGCGACGGCGCGGCCCAGCCCGAAGCATAAGCGTGAGCTTCGACAAGCAAAGGTATTAGCCAGATGGCCGATGCAGCAAAACGGAAGACGATTGTCGTGGAGCAGATCGGGAGCCCGATCCGGCGCCCCGGTATCCAGCGCGCGACGCTGATCGGGCTCGGCCTCAACAAGATGCACAAGCGGCGGACGCTGATCGACAGCCCGCAGGTGCGCGGCATGGTGGCCAAGATCGCTCATCTCGTGCGCATCGTCGACGACAAGGTGGGAGCTTAAGGGAAGAGTCATGCGACTGAATGAGATCAGTGACCGGCCAGGCGCGACCCAGGCCAAGAAGCGGCTTGGCCGCGGCATCGGCTCGGGGCGCGGCAAGACCTCGGGCCGCGGCGTCAAGGGCCAGAAGGCCCGCTCGGGCGTCGCCATCAAGGGCTTCGAAGGCGGACAGATGCCGCTGCATCGGCGGTTGCCGAAGCGCGGCTTCAAGAACATCTTCGCCAAGAAGTATAACGAGCTCAATCTCGGCCGCATTCAGGAGTTCGTCGATTCCGGGCGCCTCGACGGCAAGAAGCCGATCACCATCGAGGCGCTGCAGGAGGCGGGTCTGATCCGCCGCGCCAAGGACGGCGTGCGCCTTCTCGGCCATGGCGAGCTCACCTCCAAGCTCTCCTTCGAGGTGACTGGTGCCTCGGGGAGCGCAATCAAGGCGGTCGAGGCTAAAGGGGGCACGGTCACGCTGAAATCCATCACCGGCCGGGAAGCCCCTCCCGGCGACGCGATCAAAGCCAAGCGCCGCGCCGACAAGCGCGCGGCCGCCTCGGCCAAGCCCGCACCCAAGGCCGGCAAGGCTGCCAAGGCCGAGGGCGAGCAGCCCGTGGAAGGCCAAGAGGGCAAGCCTGCCAAGCCCAAGGCCGAGGCGGACGAGGCCAAGGCCGACAAGCCGAAGCGCGAAAAGGGTGAGGCTGAGCCGAAGAAGGCCAAGGCCGATCAGGGCGAGGCCAAGAAGCCAGCAGCGAAGCCCGCCAAGAAGGACTAGTCCGAGTGACGCGAGGCGGTCTGGGCGCCGCCCTCAGTGATCCTCGATAAGGGATAGAGAGCGCGCCAATGGTCTCTGCCGCAGAACAGCTCGTCTCCAACCTCAACTTCGCGGCTTTCGCCAAGGCCGACGAGCTCAAGAAGCGCATCTGGTTCACCCTCGGCGCGCTCCTTGTCTACCGTCTCGGCACCTATATTCCGATCCCCGGCATCAACCCTCAGGCGCTCGCCGACGTGTTCCGGCAGAACCAGTCCGGCATCCTCGGCATGTTCAACATGTTCTCCGGCGGCGCCGTCGGCCGCATGGCCATCTTCGCGCTCAACATCATGCCGTACATCTCGGCATCGATCATCCTTCAGCTCCTCACCACCGTCTCGCCGCATCTCGAGCAGCTCAAGAAGGAAGGCGAGCAGGGAAGGCGCCAGATCAACCAGTACACGCGCTACGGCACGGTTCTTCTTGCCGCGCTGCAAGGTTACGGCATCGCGGTCGGGCTTGAAGGCGCGGGCAATGTGGTGCTCGATCCCGGCTGGTTCTTCCGCATCACCACCGCCATCACGCTGGTCGGCGGCACCGTGTTCCTGATGTGGCTCGGCGAGCAGATCACGGCGCGCGGTGTCGGCAACGGCATCTCGCTCATCATCTTCGCCGGCATCGTCGCGCAACTACCGCACGCCGTGGTGGGCACCCTCGAGCTCGGCCGGCAAGGCGCGCTATCGACGACGCTGATTATTCTGCTGCTGGTCATGGCGATCATCGTGGTCGCCGTCATCGTCTTTATGGAGAGGGCGCAGCGGCGGCTGCTGGTGCAATATCCGAAGCGCCAGGTCGGCAACCGCATGTTCCAGGGCGACGCCTCGCACCTGCCGCTCAAGCTCAACAGCGCCGGCGTGATCCCGCCGATCTTCGCCTCCTCGCTTCTGCTCCTGCCGATCACGGTGGCGAATTTCTCGGCCGGCCAAGGGCCCGATTGGCTGAACACCGTCACCGCCATGCTCGGCCGGGGCCAGCCGCTCCACGTCATCATCTATATCGCGCTCATCATCTTCTTCGCCTTTTTCTACACGGCCGTCGTCTTCAACCCGAAGGACACCGCCGACAACCTGAAGAAATATGGCGGCTTCCTTCCCGGCATCAGACCCGGCGAGCGCACGGCGGAATATATCGACTATGTGCTGACCAGGATCACGGTGGTGGGGGCGATCTATCTCGCCGCCGTGTGCGTGTTGCCCGAGATCCTCATCTCCTATGCCGGCGTTCCGTTCTATTTCGGCGGCACCTCGCTCCTGATCGTGGTGAGCGTCACCATGGATACCGTCGCTCAGATCCAGAGCCATCTGCTTGCCCATCAATATGAGGGTCTGATCAAGCGGTCGCGTCTCAGAGGAGCGCGGCGGCGATGAACCTGGTCCTGCTCGGCCCTCCCGGCGCGGGCAAGGGGACGCAGGCCAAACTGCTCGAAGACTCCCGCTCGCTGGTCAAGCTTTCCACCGGGGACATGCTGAGGGCCGCGGTCGCCGCCGGCACCGAGCTCGGCCGCAGGGCGGGCGACATCATGGAGCGTGGCGAGCTCGTGCCTGACGATCTCGTCATCAAGCTGATCGCCGAGCGCATCGACGCCAAAGGCGGGGGAAAGGGCTTCATCCTGGACGGCTTCCCGCGCACCATCGCTCAAGCCGAGGCGCTCGACCGCCTGTTCAAGGAGCGCGGCAAGAAGCTCGACCGGGTGATCGTGATGGAGGTTGACGACGATGCGCTGGTCGAGCGGATCGCCGGCCGCTTTGCATGCGCCGATTGTGGCGAGGGGTATCACGACCTCTACAAGATGCCCAAGGTCCCCGGCGTGTGCGACCGCTGCGGGGGCACCCAGTTCGTGCGGCGGCGGGACGACAACGAACAGGTGGTGCGCTTGCGACTCAAGGCCTACCATGCCCAGACCGAGCCCCTGATCGACTACTACACGCGGCAGGGAAAGGTGAGAGCGGTGGATGGCATGGCCGATATCGCCACCGTGCAAGAGGAGATCGACCAGGCGCTCGAGAGCGCCGGCGGTTAAGGGCCAGAATCGGGCAAATACCCGCGGTTGACCTTGTCAAGCGGAATCGCTACATAAGCGCGACTACACTGAAGCGATGGACTGACCGGTCCCGGGGGTATTGCCTGTCCGCGGTCGGTTTCGTTGTGTTCCGATTGGTTTTATCTGGCTTAGATTTCAGCACGTTAGCCGTGCGCGAGGAGACGTCTACGTGGCCCGAATTGCAGGTGTGAATATCCCGACCAATAAGCGGGTCGAGGTGGCGCTCACTTATATCCATGGCATTGGCGACACCTTCGCCAAGCAGATTTGCGAAAAGGTCAGCATCCCGCGAGAACGGCGGGTGAGCCAGCTGACGGAATCGGAGGTCAGCCAAATTCGCGAGGTGATCGACCGGGACTATATGGTTGAAGGCGACCTCCGGCGCGAGGTTGCCATGAATATCAAGCGGTTGATGGATCTCGGCTGCTACCGGGGCTTGCGGCATCGCCGCGGTTTGCCGGTGCGCGGTCAGAGAACCCATACCAATGCGCGCACGCGCAAAGGCCCGGCCAAACCGATCGCCGGCAAGAAAAAGTAGAAAGCTCAAAGCGTGGCCGGGCCGTCGCTTCGGCCGGCGTCAACTCGTAAATGCGGGATTAGAGCATGGCCAAGGACAAAGCGCGGGTTCGTCGCCGCGAGAAGAAGAACATCACCTCGGGCGTCGCCCATGTGCATGCAAGCTTCAACAACACGATGATCACCATCACCGACGCGCAAGGCAACGCCATCTCCTGGTCGTCGTCGGGCGCCATGGGCTTCAAGGGATCGCGCAAGTCGACGCCTTACGCCGCCCAGGTGGCGGCCGAGGACGCCGGCAAGAAGGCGATGGAGCACGGCATGAAGAATCTCGAGATCGAGGTGAGGGGACCGGGGTCGGGGCGCGAGTCGGCGCTGCGCGCGCTGCAGGCCGCCGGCTTCAACATCATCTCGATCCGCGACGTGACGCCGATCCCCCACAATGGCTGCCGGCCCCGCAAGCGCCGGCGCGTCTAAGAAAGGCAGGGCTGACCCTCACATGTTGCACGAGGATTCTCGGAAGCTGGGGCCCGTGGCCCCGCTCATGGACCAAGAAAGGGCTCACCAGGTGCTGCAGAAGAACTGGCAAGATCTTATCAAGCCCACCAAGCTCAATGTCGCCTCGGGCCGCGACCCGCAGCGTTTCGCCACGGTCGTAGCCGAGCCGCTCGAGCGCGGCTTCGGGCTCACCCTCGGCAATGCGCTCCGCCGCGTGCTGCTGTCGTCGCTGCAAGGCGCCGCCATCACCTCCGTGCATATCGACGGCGTGCTGCACGAGTTCTCCTCGATCCCAGGCGTGCGCGAGGACGTCACCAACATCGTCCTCAACATCAAGGAAATCGCGCTCAGGCAGCATGCCGACGGCGTGAAGCGCATGGTGCTGAAGAAAGAAGGGCCGGGCGTGGCCAAGGCCGGCGACATCGAGGGCGGCGCGGACATCGAGATCCTCAACCCCGACCACGTGATCTGCACGTTGGACCAGGGCGCCGCGATCCGCATGGAGTTCACCAGCTCGACGGGCAAGGGCTATGTGCCGGCCGAGCGCAACCGGCCCGACGACGCACCGATCGGCTTCATCCCGGTCGATTCCCTGTTTAGCCCGGTGCGCAAGGTGTCCTATCGCGTGGAGAACACCCGCGAGGGTCAGATCCTCGACTACGACAAGCTCACCATGGAGATCGAGACCGACGGCTCGGTGCGGCCTGAGGATACGGTGGCGCTCGCCGCGCGTATCGTGCAGGACCAGCTGTCGGTGTTCGTCAATTTCGAGGAGCCGAAGAAGGAGACCACCTTCGAGCGCCAGCCCGAGCTCGTGTTCAATGCCGCACTGCTCAAGAAGGTCGACGAGCTCGAGCTGTCGGTCCGTTCGGCCAACTGCCTGAAGAACGACAACATCGTCTATATCGGCGACCTCATTCAGAAGACCGAGGCCGAGATGCTGCGAACGCCGAATTTCGGGCGCAAGTCGCTGAACGAGATCAAAGAGGTCCTCGCCTCGATGGGGCTCCATCTCGGCATGGAAGTGCCGGACTGGCCGCCGGAGAATATCGAGGAGCTCGCCAAGCGCTTCGAGGATCACTATTAGCCAGGGATCGGAAATCGGACGTCAGACCATCAGCGCTTTCCGCCGATACCCGCCCGGAGGCAACCATGCGTCACCGCAATGCAGGCCGTAAGCTCAATCGCACTGCGACCCATCGCAGCGCGCTGTTCGCGAGCCTCGCCACTGCGCTTATCAAGCACGAGCAGATCGCAACCACGCTGCCCAAGGCGAAAGAGCTCAGGCGCGTCGCCGACCGCCTGATCACGCTGGCCAAGAGGGGCGATCTGCATGCGCGCCGTCTCGCCTTCTCCCGCATCAGGGACGAGGCCATGGTGGCGAAGCTGTTCGGGACGCTCGGGCCGCGTTATGCCGACCGCCCGGGCGGCTATACGCGGGTGCTTAAGGCCGGGTTCCGCTACGGCGACTCGGCCCCCATGGCGGTGATCGAGCTGGTTGATCGCGATCCAGAAGCCCGCGGCCTCGATTCCGGCCCGACGCCGGCTGAGCGCGAAGAGACCGACAAGGCTGCCGCTTAAGCTTGCCGCGTGAGCCGCCTGCGCGAGCCTGGGTGGGTCTGATCTCTGAGTGGGAAGTTTTCGTCTTGAGAAAGCGCGCCGCCTTAAGCGGTGCGTTTCTTATTTGCCCAATCACTTGTCGTCGTTGTCGTCGTCGCTCTCTTTGGCGTCGGGGTGCTTGGCGTCATAGGCGGCAATGGCCTGCGCTTTGATGCCTTTCACACCATCCTTGAGAATTCCGGTGATGATCTTTTCGGCCTCGTCGTCGCTTTTGCCGTTGGCGTCGAAGTCCGACTGCCAGTAGATGATCGAGCGGTCCGGCTCGTCGTCCACCTCAAGCCAGAGCTTTGACTTGTAGTTCTTCACCGGCAGCGGGCTTTCGACGATCTCGTAGGTATAGGCGAGATCCTCGGTGCCGGTCAGCTTCTCCTTGATCTTGCCGCCATCCTTGAGCGTGAGTGTGCGGAAGGTCACGTCGCCCTCCTTGGTCTCCTCGCATTTGGCAACCGCGGGATGCCAATCCTTGATGGCGCAAAACTCTCCGACAATCGCCCATATCTCGGGGGGAAGGCCGGGGGCTTCGGTTCTCTTCTTGACCGTGATCGCAAAGGCCGAGCCGCTACCGATCAGGAGCGCAAAGCCGGTGACCAGAACCAGTTTCATCATGCGCATGCGTTTCTCGCCACAGTGTAACGTTGATTTTGCAAACGCGCCCGGCGGCATCTTAGTAGAACTTCCCGGTCGGGCAAGCTAAGAACGTCTCGTACGAACCCCGTCTAGGCCGTTGAATTTGGCCGCGAGACAGCCGGTTCGCAGAGCTTGGGCTATAGCCTTGCGCATGGCGTTTGCTAAACAACCCCGATCGGGCGAACAATGAGGCCTATGACACCGTCACTCTGGATCAGGAACTTCGCGACCCTCCTTGGCGGAGCCTTGCTGCTGGCCGGGCTTTGCGCACCGGCCCAGGCCCAGCGGGCGGTGCCCGAGAGCGCTGCCGGGATGAAGCAGTCCTTCGCGCCGGTGGTGAAGCGCGCGGCGCCGGCCGTGGTCAACGTCTATGTGCGCCACCGGGTCGAGCAGATGGTGTCGCCCTTCGTCGACGACCCGTTCTTCGGGCGCCTGTTCGGCGAGCGCTTCGGCATTCCCCAGGAGCGCATCCAGAACTCGCTCGGCTCCGGCGTGCTGGCCGGCACCGACGGGGTCGTGGTCACCAACAACCACGTCATCCAGGGAAGCGGCGAGGCCGAGATCACCGTGGCGCTTGCCGACGGACGGGAGTTTCCGGCCAAGGTCATCCTCAAGGACGAGCAGACCGATCTCGCCGTGCTCCGCCTCGACGCCAAAGGCGTGGAGTTTCCCTCGATCCAGTTCAGCGATTCTGACACCCTCGCAGTGGGCGATCTCGTGCTCGCCATCGGCGATCCCTTCGGCGTCGGGCAGACGGTGACGAGCGGCATCGTCTCGGCGCTGGCGCGCACCCAGGTCGGGGTCTCCGACTACCAGTTCTTCATCCAGACCGACGCGGCCATCCACCCCGGCAACTCCGGCGGCGCGTTGATCGACATGAGCGGGCGCCTGGTCGGCATCAACACCGCGATCTTTTCGCGCTCGGGCGGTTCGCAGGGCATCGGCTTTGCGA
>DASYIU010000003.1:0-1768 GCA_035997285.1 Methyloceanibacter sp.
CGGCTAAGACGAGACGGCGACTTGGGCTTTTGCAGAACGCAAGTCAATATTTTGCGTGAGCTCTTCGGCAAATCATCCATCGCACGTCGCCAACAGTCTGCGGACACGCCTCCGAAGGGATAACATGTCCGACGGGTGTTAGCGCTGAACCATGGACCGACAGCTCGATGCGCCACTGCCAACCAGTCGAGCGGAGCGGATCCCGCGAGCGGGCGCTGGGCATTCCTCAGGCTTTCGGCCATCGCATCATACTTCGCCGCAAATTCCAGGAGCGCCTTCGCAATGCCCCTCGTCGGTCACACCCTCCCCGAGGGACGTGAACGGTAAGCCTGTCTCACCCTTGCCGAAGGCAGGTTGGCCAAGCTTATCGAAGCTCAAGACGCGCCGGCCGCCGTCGAGCTGCCCAAGGGCTGACGGCGGGAGCGGGGCCAGGGAAAGTTCCCCTGAGGCTCGTCCGGCACCGACGACTCCGCTGAGGTCGGGGTGAAGAACAGGGGCTCCTCAGGCCATCGTCACCTGAGCAGGCGAAACACCGACCTCCGATGCCCGCCGCGGCGACGCCCGAGGCCCAGAAGAGTGCCAACGAGGGGAACGGCCGCGGTAAAGGAAAGCGCTCCCCGGGCCGCATCGAGGGCCTGCCGCCGAACCCGCAATGCCTCTCGCTCGGCATGACTGGGCGATGACCGCGCAGCGAGCGCGCCGAAGAGGGCGGCGATCACGAAGTTAATGCCGAGCAAAATGAGTGTCGCGGAAATCGACGCCACATAGGGCACAGCACCTGCCAGCCAGCCACTTCCACCAGGACGAGCACGCCGAGCATGAATATGACCGCAACAGCGCCAAACGCGGCCCGTTTGCCCTGCCGGGCCAGCAAGGCACGCAGGCGCAGGATTTCCGCTTCAGCAGCAACCTTGAGTAGATTAATGCTTCGCACGTCGAGGTCCTAACCGTGCGACCGCGAAGCCCGCTTCGAAGGCGATCAGAAGACTGATCAGCGGCATTTCTTCGGCTGACTGGCGCACCCACTCCGCCAGCGTGCGGAAGACGGAGAACACTGAGGTCGTCATCTGGTTGGAAAGGTCCGTCAGCGGCCCCGGCGCCTCCCTCTTCAGTCGCCGCTCCAGCCGATCGATCTCTTCGTTCTCTGCCATCATGGCCGCCTTTACGTTTTGCTTTCGCCAAGCGTGTCGGCCGCCTGGGCGTCGCGGTGTCCCATTGCCTGCGGCGAGCCTTCCGTCGAATCCTTGCGGGTCTGCTTCTCCGATTGCGCGTTGATCACCGCGCCGAACAGGACCGCCAGCACCGACAGGTAAAGCCAGGTCAGCAGGATGATCACGCCGCCCAGCGAGCCGTAGGTCTTGTCGTAGCTGCTGAAGTTGGCGACGTAGACCGTGAAGCCGATCGAGGCGACGATCCAGAGGATGGTTGCCGCAATTGCGCCCGCCGAGACCCATCGCCACTGCGCCTTGTCCCGATCCGGCGCATAGCGATAGAGCACCGCCAGCCCGAGCATCACCAGGACAATCAGTAAAGGCCATTCGACGACCAGCAGGACCCATTTGGTCGCAGGCCCAAGGGGGAGTAGCTGCAGCGCCGCCGGCAGCACGGCGACGAGGGCGATCACGATGATGCCGCCGACCATGAGGCCGAGGGTCAGGCCAAGAGCGATCATGTTGAGTTTGAAGAAGCCGCGGCGCTCCTTTTCCTCGTAGGCGATATCGAGTGCTGTGATCATCCCACTCATGCCGCGCGAAGCGCTCCAAAGCGC
>DASYIU010000004.1:0-2215 GCA_035997285.1 Methyloceanibacter sp.
CCCGCGCCCGAGCCGCTCCCCCAGGGGAGCGTTATTTTTCGGGTCGCTTCCGAGGAACCCTCAACTAGGGACGTGAGATCCACGCAAAAAAGCCGTGGCAGGAAAAACGCGCCATCGTTCTAAGAGGACAACCGCCATGACCAGGCGGACCAAGAAGACCTCAACCGGCGTTCGCCGGAGGGCATCGCAGGCTCCTCGCGCGGCGACGCGACGTGGGGCCCCCGTCGCCAAGACACCCGTCCGCCGCAAGCCGGATGAAGGAGCTTCCCCCGGAATGACCATCAAGAAGACGACCCAACGTCAAGGCTTCAAGACCAACGAGTTTATCGTCTATCCGTCCCACGGTGTGGGCCAGATCATCGCGATCGAGGAGCAAGAGGTCGCGGGCGCCAAGCTCGAACTCTTCGTCATCAACTTCGTCAAGGACAAGATGACGTTGCGGGTGCCGACGGCCAAGATCGTCTCGGTCGGCATGCGCAAGCTGGCCGAAGCGCCGCTGGTCAGGCGGGCGTTGGACACGCTGAAGGGTCGTGCGCGCGTCAAGCGCACCATGTGGTCGCGACGGGCGCAGGAATACGAAGCCAAGATCAACTCCGGCGATATCGTTGCGATCGCCGAGGTGGTACGCGATCTTTTTCGCTCGGACACGCAGCCCGAGCAGTCTTATTCGGAGCGCCAACTCTACGAGGCCGCGCTCGATCGCCTCTCGCGCGAAATCTCGGCGGTGCAGCGCATCACGGAGACCGAAGCGATCAAGGAGATTGAGGCTGCCCTTGCCAAGGGGCCACGTCGCGGACCGAAGCCTGCCGAGGGCGAGGCCGAGGACGAAGAGGCGGTGGTGGAGGAAGAGGCGGCATAAGCCGCAGCTTTCCGGCTGCAAAATTAAAGCCCGGCGGAAACGCCGGGTTTTTTTTGTTCAACGCGCCCTGCATGCAGGGTCGGACTCCATGTCAGCGGCAGTAACCCTCGCCGGGAACAAGGGAAAAGGCCGAAGAATGTCCAGGCACAGCCATAATTACGCTCGGTTTGGAAACAAGATGAGGGGTATTGGGGACAACGGGCGTGGGTGGACATGCGGGGGCGACCTAGGCGAATCAACACGAGTGTCATGGCGTGCCTTGCCCTTCTGGGCGGGGCGGGAGTGGGCGGTCTGGCGGCCGGCTTCAATGCGCGCGCGAGCCTTCCCGCGGGGCCATCCTCCACGGTCGCCGCGACCCTGGCCGAGATGCCGCCGTCCGAGACGGTAAATTTGCGTTTCCCGGCCAACTGGACGGAGGCGGCGGGAGAGCCGGCGCCGCGAACTTTGGCATTCGCTTCGGCCGATGGTGGAATTACTCTTTTCAACCCTAGGTCGTTCTCCCCGATTGCAGAGGCCCATGCTGCCGTTGCGCCGACGGCCTCCGAGGCGCCGGTGAAGGCCAAGCCATCCACTCAGGCCGCAGCTCCCGCGGCCAGACCCGCCGCTGAAGCCGCGGCCACCGGCCCGGCCAAGATCGCCCTTGCCTCGGCATCCAGCAAGCCCGCCGCTGTTGCGCCCAAGCCTGCGCCCCGGTCGAACGCCGTGCTCAACGAATCGCAGATCGCCGGGATCAAGAAACGGCTCGCGCTCACGCCGGACCAGGAGCGCTACTGGCCCGCAGTCGAGGCCGAGCTGCGCAAAATGGAATACAGCAAGAAGTCGCCGCAAGGCGGAAGCCGCATGGCGTCCATCGACATGAGCAAGATGGATGTCGAGGGGCTTAAGTCTGCGGGCTTCCCGCTGGTCATGAGCTTCAGCGACGACCAGAGGCGTGAGCTTAAATCGCTCGCCCATCTCCTGGGTCTTGAGAGTGTGATGGCCGGTCTCTGATCGCAGCCCTGCATCCTCGCAGCCTGGCCCGGCCCATGTGCCGGGCCTTTGTTTGCGCGCTCTGCCGTCGTGCAATCGATTCCGACGGGAGCAAGCCGCAGATCGCGGCTTCTGATCTGCCGATCTCCCCTTAACGATGCGCGGCTCGAGCGCAGTCACCGGTACCCATCGCGCGCGAAAGCACGCTAGACTTCGGCCGCTCGCAATAGAAACAAGACGGGAGAGAGCCATGGACATGGGCGTCACTGTCGGCGCGGCCAGCGACGAACGACAGCCTGCAAAGGCGGCGGGTGCCAAGAAGATCGTCCGCGGCGCCAACTCGAGCGATCTCGATGCCTGGCTGGAGAAGGTCGAGGCGCTGGGGGA
>DASYIU010000005.1:0-6697 GCA_035997285.1 Methyloceanibacter sp.
TCGCTGATGACCTTTTGCTGCTGCGCGGCCTGCTCGGCCGCCTGGCGCTTGTCGAGCTCGGTGGTCATCTCCACCAGAATCTCGGGGTTCTTGGTGAGATAGTCGCGAACGATGTCGGCGACCTTCTTCTCATCGAGCGAAGAGACACTCACCACCCCAGGTGCCAGGCGCCAAACGAGGACGATGGTGGCTGCGGTCACGAGGGCAGCCACGACGGCGGCCACCAGGGCGGTGGCGAGGCCAGTCTTGAGGTTCATGCGGGGATCTCCGGGGGCTGAAGTCAGTTGGTGCTCGGCACTTCGAAAGCGAGGATGTCGTCGGCCTTGATCCAGTTCGGCGTGCCGTCCACGAATCCGGCTTTGGCACGCTTGGCTTGCTGCTTGGCTAACCTGAGCTGCCCTTCATAGAAATAGGCTTCGGCCGATGCAAGCTCGGCTTGCGCCATATATTGCTTCTTGGCGCCTGCGGCCTGCGCCGCGTCGGCCTTGCGCGCATAGGCTGCCGCGATCTGACGGTAGCCCATGGCCGATGAGTCCTCGCGCGCCAGCGCCGTGCGCAGGTTGGTGATGGCCTCGTCGACCAGCTTCGGATCGTTGGTGCCGAGGAGCGCCTGCCCCAGCATGACGCGGATGAGCGGCTCGTTGGGGGCGAGCGTTACGGCCTCGCGCAGCGGCACAACTGCGGCCGCCGGATTGCCGCTCTCGAACAGGAATTGACCCTTGATCTCGTAGAAATAGGGCCAGTCGGGCTTAGCGGCGATGAGCGCGTCGAGCTGCGGGATGGCCGCCTGCACGCCGGATTGGCGGTAGGTGGCGATCGCCCTCGCATAGAGCGCGGGCATCGACACATCGGTCTTCGGATAGCGGTTGAACAGGGTCTCCGGCTGATCGAGGAAGCCGTAGAGCTTCGCCCGCACCATGTCGTGCCGGAACTGCAGCTCGGGCGGATCGACATTGTTGTAATAGGGGCTCGATGTGACGAGCTCTTTGAGCTGCCCTAGGCGCTGTTGCGGCATGGGGTGGGTCTGGAGATAGGGATTGATGCCCTGCACGCCGAGCAGCTTGTTGGCCATGGTCTCGAAGGTATCGAGCATGCCGCGCCCGGATTGCTTGGTGGCGTTGAGAAAGCTCACGCCAGCCTGGTCGGCGGAGGATTCTTCGTCTTGCCGATAGGCGAGCACGCTTCGCATGGCGGCGTCCTGGCCCCCATAGGCGACCCCCATGCCAGCCTGTCCGATGCCTGGCGCGCCGCCCAGCGCGCCGGCCGCCATGGCGGCAAGGCCGAGAAGCTGGAGCATGAGCGCCGCCGATTTGGCCTTCGAGATCTGCGTGCGGAGCCGGGCGAGGTGGCCGCCGGTGATATGGCCGCTCTCATGCGCAATGACCCCGATCACCGCATTGGGCGTCTTGGCGTTCATCAGCGTGCCGGCATGGATGAACATATTGTGCCCGTCGACGACGAAGGCGTTGAAGCTCCGGTCGTTGACGATGTGGATCTCAATGGCCTGCGAGCCGAGGCCCGCGGCGTTGAAGATGGGCTTGGCATAGGTGCGGATCAGCGCTTCCGTCTCGGCGTCGCGGATGAGCCCTGCGGCCTCCGCCGAAGTCGAGGTAAGAAGCGCTGCGGCAAGCCCCGTCACGAAACCCGCGCGGAGCCACCGCGGGGCTCGATGGGGTCGGGATTGAGCCAGAGCAGGCATGGATCGTCTTGATCGTATATGTTTGGCGAAGGCTGGGCAAAGATGCCGGTTCTTCGCGCCGTCATCCGGCGCCGGCGACACGCTAGCCAGCCACCAGCCACGTCTTTGCCAATCCTCGCTTGATTGGCTTTTGAATGCGGCGACAACGTGACAGCCTCCCTGCGACAGCATCAAGAAACTGCGAGGTACCGCCGGTGAACGAGGCGCAAGCGGCCAGGCTGAGACCCGAAGGGCTGCCGCGCCCGCTGGCCAAGCGGAGCGTCATCGACCCCTTCATCGTGATGGACGTGATGGCCGAGGCCAACGCGCGGGCAAAGACCGGCGAGGACATTATTCATATGGAGGTGGGGCAGCCGGCTACGCCCGCACCCAGGGCGGCCCGCGAGCGGGCGCAGCAAGCCTTGAGCACCGACCGGCTTGGTTATACTGAGGCGCTCGGCCTGCCGGCGCTAAGGGAACGCATCGCCCGCTATGTCGGCGAGAGCTATGGCGTGGCCGTCAGGCCAGAACGTGTGGTGGTGACGGCGGGCTCCTCGGCTGGGTTCGTGCTTGCCTTTCTCGCCCTTCTCGATCCCGGCGATGGGCTGGGGCTGCCCTCGCCCGGCTATCCCTGTTACCGCCAGATTCTGAAGGCGCTGGGCGCGCGGCCGCTGCTCCTGGAAACGTCGGGGCAGGGGCGCTGGATGCCGACCGTTGCCGACGTGGAGCGGCTCGCTCAGGCGAACGCCGCAGGCCTCTTGCTGGCGAGCCCGAACAATCCGACCGGCACCATGGCGCTCAAGCCACGGCTTGCCGAGATCGCCGCCGCCTGCCGGAGGCTTGGGCTGTGGCTCATCTCTGACGAGATCTATCACGGGCTCGAATACGAGGCGCCCGCCGAGACGGCGCTCGCCCACTGGGACGAGGCCATTGTCGTCAACAGCTTCTCCAAATATTTCAGCATGACGGGCTGGCGGATTGGCTGGCTGGTGGTGCCCGAGGCGCTCGTGCGGCCAATCGAGCGGCTCACGCAGAATCTTTACATCTCACCGCCCGCCATATCGCAGGTCGCGGCGCTCGGCGCCTTCGATGGGCTGGAGGAGCTCGAAGAGAACAAGGCGGTCTATGCGCGAAACCGCGCCATGCTGTTCGAGGAGCTGCCGCGCGCGGGCCTTTCCGCCATCCTTCCCGCCGACGGCGCCTTCTATCTCTACGCCGATGTAAGCCGCTTCACGGCCGACAGCGAAGACTTCGCCAAGGCCATGCTCAAGGATATCGGGGTCGCAGTCACGCCGGGCATCGACTTCGATCCCGAGCGGGGCCGAAGCTATTTGCGGTTCTCTTATGCCGGGCCTGAGCCCCGGATGCGCGAAGCGGCGCGCCGCATCGCGGACTGGCTCAAAACGAGATAGAGCTGGGAAGCGTGAGCTTCGCGCTTCCCTAATTGATCAGCGCCGCCACCAGCCCTTGCGGGGGGGAACGGCCTCTTGCTCCACTTCGCTTTCGACTCTCGCGGGCGCCGGCTCCTCTCTGCCCGAGGTGACGCCGGCGAACATGGGCTCGGCATCGCGCCTCGGGCGCTCGGGCGCATCGCGGCCGGATTCCTCATCCCGCCGCGGCTTGCTCTCGCGGGCAACGCCGTTCTGCCAATCTTCACGCGGAGACGGCGCGGTCGTCTCGCCCGCATGAGCCAAAGTCCGCGGGCCCTCTCGTCCACGCGGCTCGGCGCGCACATCGCTCGGCGCTCCAGCCTCTCCGGGTGCGCGCTCTGGCCGCTGGCTCGACCGTCCGCGGCGTCCGCCGCGGCGTCCTCTCCGGCGCGGTCCCTTGCGAGCTTGAGCGCCCGCCTCGGTCCCCGCTTCTGGACTTCCGGCCTCCTCGGCCACGCTCTCGCCGGCCGGCTCTTCGTCCTCCTGCTCGGGCGTCTCACGGGGGGCCGACCGATGAACCTCGGCGCTCCCCTCGGGGTGGCGCTTCCGGCGCCTTCGTCTTGAGCGACGGCGGGTCTGGTCGCCTTCCCCCTCGGCGGCCTCGGCGTCGCCGGCAGCAGGCGCTGGGGACGGGGTAGAGGCCGAAGCGGAGGTCGAGGCAGAGGCAGAGGGTGGGGGCGTCTCATGATGATGCGCCCAGTCCATATGCACCACGGCGCTCCCGCCATTCGCCATCTCGCCTTCCGCGGCGCGCTCGATGACGAATTGCGAGACGTGCATCTCCTCATCGGCGGTGACCGTGATGGGAATGCGATAGCGCAGCTGGATATCATTAAGATGCGCACGCTTCTGATTGAGGATGTAGAGGGCAACCTCGACCGCGGTGGTGGCGACGAGGGGCACAACGCCGTCGGTGATGAGCCGGTCCTCGATGGAGCGCAGGATGTCGAGCGAGACCGATTCGATGGAGCGCACGATGCCGGTGCCCGTGCACATGGGGCAAGGCTTGGTCGAGCCTTCGAGCATGCCCGTTCTAAGCCGCTGGCGCGACATCTCGAGCAGCCCGAAATGGCTGATGCGCCCCACCTGAATGCGGGCGCGGTCGTTGCGCAAGGATTCCTTCAGGCGCCGTTCCACGAGCCGGCTGTTGCGCCGCTCGTCCATGTCGATGAAGTCGATGACGATCAGGCCCGCAAGGTCGCGCAAGCGAAGCTGCCGGGCGATCTCCTCGGCAGCCTCGAGGTTGGTCTTGAGCGCGGTGTCTTCGATATTGTGCTCGCGGGTCGCCTTGCCGGAGTTCACGTCGACGGCGACCAGCGCCTCGGTCTGATTGATGACGATATAGCCGCCGGACTTCAGCACCACCTGGGGCGAGAACATCGCCGCCAGCTGGCGCTCCACCTGATAGCGGATGAAGACTGGCTCGGGCTCCTTGTAGGGCTTCACGTTCTTGGCATGGCTCGGCATGAGCATGCGCATGAAGTCCTTGGCCTCGCGATAGGCGTCGTCGCCGGCAACCAGCACCTCGTCGATGTCCTTGTTGTAGAGGTCGCGGATCGAGCGCTTGATCAGGCTGCCTTCCTCGTAGACCAGGGCGGGCGCCGTCGATTTCAGCGTGAGGTCGCGGACGTTCTCCCACAGCCGCAGGAGATAGTCGTAGTCGCGCTTGATCTCGGTCTTGGTGCGCTGGGCGCCGGCGGTGCGGATGATGAGGCCCATACCTTCCGGCACTTCGAGTTCGCCCGCGATCTCGCGCAAGCGCTTGCGGTCGGTGGGTTGGGTGATCTTGCGCGAAATGCCGCCGCCCCGTGCCGTATTAGGCATGAGCACGGTGTAACGGCCGGCAAGTGAGAGATACGTGGTCAGGGCAGCGCCCTTATTGCCGCGCTCCTCCTTCACCACCTGCACGAGAATGATCTGGCGGCGCCGGATCACTTCCTGGATCTTGTACGGGCGTCCGCGCCGGCGCCGCGCCCGCTCGGGCACTTCTTCCAGAGCGTCCTCAGAGCCCACAGATTCGACGGTCTCGGTGGCGACATCGCCGATGCCCTCTTTCATGGACACAGGCTGGCCGACGGTCTGTGCCGGGTCGGCATCGTCTTCGTCGTCCTCGTCGTCCTCGGGCACTGAGCGCATCTCCGCTCGCTCGACCGTTTCGATCTCGGCCTCTTCGGCCCGCTCAGCGCGCTCGGAGACTTCATGGATTAGGTCGGCCTGCTCGAGCACGACAGCCGTGCCCGTCTCGCGTGAAGCGGTCTCGCCGTCCTCATCGAGCGGATCGGATCTTTCTCTGCGCTCGGTTGCGCCAACGGAAGCTCCCGCGGCCTCAGGGCGCGGCATGTCTTCTCTACGCGGCAGCCCCTCATCGCGTCCGCGTCCGCGTCTGCCCCGCCTGCGGCGGCGTCCTGCCGCGGCGTCATCCTCTGCGGCCTCTGCGGCAGAGGCGCGGCTCTCCTCCTCGGCCTCGGCCTCAAGCAGCGCCTGACGGTCGGCGACCGGAATCTGGTAATAGTCGGGGTGAATTTCGGTAAAGGCTAAGAAGCCGTGGCGGTTGCCGCCGTAATCGACGAAGGCCGCCTGTAGCGACGGCTCGACCCGCGTGACTTTGGCGAGATAAATGTTGCCGCGTAGTTGCTTCTTATTCGCTGATTCGTAGTCAAATTCCTCGACGCGATTACCCTTTACCACGACGACCCGGGTTTCCTCCGGGTGCGCCGCATCGACCAGCATCTTGCTTTGCATGTTGATTGTTCTCCGCCGCGCGGGACGGGAAGGGCGGGAAGTTAGACCGCCGCACTGGGCCCGGGGCCCGCGCGCGCCAATGACCAATAGACCATGATTCGCTGCGACGACCCATGAGCGGCCGGATATTTCGGCCGCAGGGCACGGCCATCGGTGGCCGGCACGTGATCAGCGTGTTTGGCAAAGCCCGGCAATTTCCGTGGCTTAACCGAATGCTCTGACCCTGCATCGCAGTCCTCGTCACCGCGTTCAAGCCGCGGCTTGAGACGTTTCCAACTGACAGCCGTCTGTCACCTGACCGTCGCTTTTTTCTGCGTTCCGGCCGTTCGAATAAGGCGTGGACCGCGCGAAACAATTCCGCCCGTATCGCCGTTTGGCGTCCAAGGGCTGTGGCTCTGATGCGAGCTTGACCCTTATTACGGGCTTGGCGAGAGATTTGGCAAGCCTCTCGGGGCTTCGCCGCCAAAGGGTCACAAGAGTCGCTTAACCAGGCGTGGTTAAGATTTGGGCGAGTTCAAGCCATTTTTGGCGTCACGGACCCCGTGGTGCCGCCCAGCCCGGCGCCGGGCGACTTTGACAAAACCCGCTTAAGTGTCAGTCGAGTGGGGGGACGATGCGAGCAGTGCGTGCCTTGGCAGCGATCGCGCCGGCAGGGGCCATCGCCTTTGCCCTCATGGTCGTGTCCGTCGGCTTGTTGGGATTTGCGGCCTATGCCGGGTCAAATCCTGCTGTCGCCAACGACGCGCGCGTTGCCGGCGACCGGGAGCGCACGCGCTTCATCGCCGATCTGTCGAGAAAGGTGGATGTCCATGTCTTCGCCCTCGGCAACCCTTATCGGGTCATCGTC
>DASYIU010000006.1:0-3577 GCA_035997285.1 Methyloceanibacter sp.
CGCCGCCGCCCAACATCAAACGCGAGAAGCTGCGCGCAATCATCGAATTGGTCGACGACGTGCCGCCGCTGCCACGCGTGTCTCTCGACTTCGCCGACTGGGTGGCGAGATACACGCTCTCCTCCCCCGGCATGGTGCTGCGCATGATGATGAGTTCCGGCCGCGCGTTCGCGTCGCCGGCGCCGCGCTCCGGGGTGAGGCTTGTGGGGGCAGCGCCGTCCCGCATGACGCCGGCGCGCGCCCGCGTGCTCGAAGCTGCCGGCAACGGCCTCATCTGGGTCAAGTCGAGCCTCGCCGAGGCTGCCGGCGTGAGCCCCGGGGTGATCGACGGGCTGGTGGATGCTGGCACGCTCATCACCGAGCCGCTGCCCGACTGGCACGCCGCCCCCCTCGACCTGTCGCGGCAGCGCGCAAAGCTCAGCGAGGAGCAGGCGCAAGCGGCATCCGAGCTGCTGGCCAATACCAGCGACGGCTTCGTGGTGAGCCTGCTCGACGGCGTCACCGGCTCAGGCAAGACGGAGGTCTATTTCGAGGCGATCGCGGCGGCTTTGGCGCGCGGCAAGCAGGCGTTGGTGCTCATGCCGGAGATCGCCCTCACCGCACAGTTCCTCGCCCGCTGCGAGCAGCGCTTCGGCGCCAAGCCCGCCGAGTGGCACTCCGGAGTCTCGGCGCCGATGCGCGGCCGGGTCTGGCGCGCGGTTGCCGAAAACAAGGCGAAGCTTGTGGTCGGCGCCCGCTCAGCGCTGTTCCTCCCCTTCCCCGATCTTGGCCTCATCGTCGTCGATGAGGAGCACGACCAAGGCTACAAGCAGGAGGAGCGCGTCGCCTATCAGGCGCGCGACATGGCGGTGCTGCGCGGGGCGCTTGGGCACTGCCCCGTGGTGCTAAGCTCGGCGACGCCCTCCATCGAGAGCCTGGTGAACGCTGACCAAGGCCGCTACCGCCACATCCGGCTCGCCGAGCGCTACCAGGCCGGGCTTCCCGATATCGCGGCAATAGACATGCGCACCGAGTCCCCCGAGCGCGGCCGCTGGCTTTCTCCGGTGCTGGTGGATGCGATTGCGAAAACGCTCGGGCGCGGAGAGCAAGCTCTCCTGTTTCTCAATCGCCGCGGCTACGCGCCGGTCACGCTCTGCCGCAAATGCGGCTTTCGCTTCGAATGCCCCAACTGCTCGGCCTGGCTGGTCGAGCACAGATTCAGGCACAGACTCGAATGTCATCATTGCGGACGCTTTGCGCCCTTGCCGGAAGTTTGCCCCAACTGTGGCGCCGAGCATTCGCTCGTGCCGTGCGGGCCCGGCATCGAACGCATCGCCGAGGAAATCGCCGAGCGCTTTCCCGAGGCGCGCCGCGTGCTCCTGTCGAGCGACTTGACCCCGAGCATCAGCGATCTCCGCGAGACCTTGCGCGAGATCGAGGACCGCGAGGTGGATATCGTCATCGGCACCCAGCTCGTGGCCAAGGGCCATCACTTTCCGGGGCTCGCTCTCGTCGGGGTGGTCGATGCCGATCTTGGGCTGGCGCAGGCCGACCCCCGCGCGGCCGAGCGCACCTTCCAGCTCATGCATCAGGTGACGGGGCGGGCGGGGCGCGAGGCGATCAAAGGACGCGGCCTGATCCAGACCTATATGCCGGAGCACCCGGTCATCCAGGCACTGGTCTCGGGCGCCCGCGATGCGTTCCTTGCCCGCGAGATCGCGGCGCGGAAGGACGCGACCATGCCGCCCTTCGGTCGCCTCGCCGCCTTGCTGGTGACCTCGAGCTCGCGCGAGGGCGCGGAAGGCTACGCCCGGGAGGTCGCCCGCTCAGCACCGCAAGCCGCCAAGATCCAGGTGCTGGGACCGGCCGAGGCGCCGCTCGCGGTGATCCGCGGCCGCCACCGCTATCGTCTTTTGGTGAAAGCCGCCCGCGAAGCCGACCTCCAGGCCTATCTGCGGCTGTGGCTCAGCCAAGCCCCTAAGCCCAAAGGCGATGTCCGGCTGGTTGTTGATGTCGATCCGTATAGTTTTTTGTGAGGTGAGCTGTGTCGGGTTGTTGAACCACCTGCGACTCGGCTAGGTTCTATCTATGTTCTCATCATAGCCAGCCGAGGCCATTTTAATGGGACAAGCAAGACATAAGCTAAGCGCAACCCAAAAAATGATTAGGGCGCATCCACGTTGCGACCTTTGCGCCGGTACTCGTCCGACGGAGACGCGTGAGCATTTTCCACCAACCAATTTCTTCGATTGCTTTCACAGACCTGAGCAATTCGCAGTGCCTGCCTGTAAACCCTGCAATCGGGAGTCTGCTGTTGCGGACCTCTTGGCCGGCATCCTATCCCGCATTGGCTTTGGCGCACCTACTCTCCAAGAAGCACAAGACAGCAGAAAGCTGATTAGGAAGCTCCACAAGCTGAGGCCAGACCTTCTCGCCACAATGGCCAGCGTGGGGCCAGTAGCCAGAAAGCGCGCCTTTCGCCAGTATCAAGAGCACGGCCTATTCCAAGGAACCGTCCAAACGCAGCTTGAGACTATCAAGCGCCGCGGATGTCCTGCGCGGCTCTGGCGAGGATTTCGACGATGCGGGTCTCGGCATCGCCCGCTTCATCGTCAGTCTCAAGCCGCTTCAGCGTCACGGCGCGGAGATTGTCGAGCGCCGCGTCAACGAGCTGCGGCACGCCCTTGGCTTCGTTCTCATGCTTCTCCCAGGCGCGACGCCGGCGCGCCAGCTTCTTGCCGATGCCCGCGAGGCGATCGAGGATCATGTCGGCGACGTCGCGATTCTCTTCGAGATAGGCGCGGCCCTGCTCGGTGATGGTGTAGCGCTTCTTGGCCCCTTCACTCTCGGCGGTGACGTAGCCGGCCTCCTCGAGGAAGGTGAGCGTCGGGTAGATGACGCCAGGGCTCGGGCTGTAGGCGCCGCTCGTCTTCTCCTCGATCAGCTTGATCAGCTCATAGCCGTGGTGCGGCTGCTCGGCGATCAGCGCCAGCGCCAGCAGCTTCAGATCGCCCTGCGCGAGCATGCGGCCGACGCGGAACCAATCGCCGCCACCGCCTTCGGGGCCCGGTCCCCAGCCGGAACCTCTACCGCCGAAGCGGCCGAAACGACGGCCTGCCCAAAGTCCTCCGCCGCAGCGGTCTTCAGAATGTCTCAGTCCACGCATATGTCGATCTCCTTGAATTAGATATATCGTAAGATAGTATTTCCCCGAGGCTATCGCAAGATATATCTTATTCGGAGGCGGGAAGCGCCGCTCCGACGCAAGGCGGACCCAATTCCAGTTTGGCGATCCGTTGCTGGGATGCCCGGAGGACGCCGACAGGTCGCTTTGGGCTTAGTCCCCCGCGGGCGTCTCGACCTTCTCCCGATGGGCGGTGATCCATTTGGAGTGCTCGGCCGAGGCCAGAGCGCCAACGCGCTCGGCAAGCACCCTATGCGCCTCTTCCGGCGTGAGCTTGGCGTAAGGTCCTGACTTCTCGTTGTAGTGATGCTGCTCGGTGCGCAAGCCCTCGCAGGTCGAGCGGTAGAGGATCCAGTTCTCCTGCCATTTGTTGACCTGCTGCAGCCCTTCGAGCAGCAGGATGGCGCCGGCGGC
>DASYIU010000007.1:0-8326 GCA_035997285.1 Methyloceanibacter sp.
GGCGGGATCGGCTCGCTCGGTGAGGCGGCCGCGCAACTTGCTCATGTGGACGGGGCGATGCTCGGCCGCGCGGCTTATGCCGATCCCTATCTCCTGGCCTCAGTGGATCGCGTCCTGTTCGGTGCGGAGGAGGAGCAGCTTTCGCGTGCCGAGGTGCTCGACGCGTTCATGCCCTATGTCGCGGACGAGCTTGCCAGCGGCGCGCGCCTCAATCAGATGACGCGCCACATCCTCGGGCTGTTCCACGGCCAGCCACGGGCGCGCGCCTTTCGCCGCCATCTCGCAGAGAACGCCCATGTGGAGGGCGCCGGCATCGAGGTGCTCGAGGCCGCGCGTCATATCGTTGCCGGGGAGGGGCGCGTCGCGGTTGCTGCTGAATAGGTGCGGCGCGGATTTAGGCTCAACCCATCTCGTCATGCCGGGCACCTGGGGTTCCTAATTGTCGCCCCAATTGTGCCCGGCCTGACGAATTCCATTTATCCCAGTTTCTGAACGCTGATTACTCAGCTCGTTTGGCGTGACGGCTTTCTCCGCTCGGCGAGAGCGAGCAGGCCTTGGAGATCGAGGAAGCGCGCGGTCTGCATGCAATAGTCGCGATAGGGCGCGCCATAGAGCTGCTTCAGCCAGTCCTCTTCGACCAACGCCATCATGACATAGGCTCCGACCATCACCGTGGACAGGGCAATGGTGAGCACCGAGTTGGCGCCGATGGACAGGCCGACAAGCCCAATGATCGACGCGGTATATTGTGGGTTGCGGCTGAAGCGGTAGAGGCCGCCCGTCACCAGGCCGTCGGCACCGCAATAGGTATTGCCGAGGCCGAGATTGAAATAGCCGCAGACCGTGATGAAGAGGCCGATCAGGCCGAGCGGCAGACCGGGGATGAAGCGGGTCCAATCGAGCAAGGGCGTGCTGTTCCAGTCGAGCGCGGCGGTGACGAAGGTCAGGACCATGCCGCCGCGGAACAGACCCCAGAAGGTCAGGCTCTGCCAGCTGCCGGGCTCGGGCGTCGGCCAGATGCGGAACGGGGGGGCGAGCAGGGCGCAGTAGGAGGAGGTCGAGCGTCACACCCGCGAGGAGCCCTGCGGCAAAGATGATGAGTGTCATGGTCGCGCAAAGAAGCAGAGTCGTTTTGCAAATTTGCGACAGACCGCTGAAGGTTCTGTGGCAGAGGGGCGCGCGAAACGCCTGCCTAGATCTTCTGATTATAGGCGCCGACCTCGGGATGCTTGGCGAGCTCGGCATCGATCTCGGCGAAGATCGCGCGCATGTTGGCCTCGGACGTCGGGCTCTCCACCACGACGACAAGCTCGGGTTTGTTGGAGGAGGCGCGCACCAGTCCCCAGGTGCCGTCGTCGAGAACGACGCGCACGCCGTTCACGGTGATCAGCTCGCGGATCTTCTGCCCGGCAAGGTCCGCGCCATTGGCCGCCACCTTCTTAAAGTGGTCCACCACACGGTCAACGACCGCGTATTTCACCTCGTCGCCGCAATGGGGCGACATGGTCGGCGACTGCCAGGTGCGCGGCAGCGCGCGGTTCATCTGGGCGAGCGTCTTGTCCGGGTTGCGGTCGAGCATGTCGAGCACGGCAAGCGCCGCCACCAGCCCGTCGTCATAGCCGCGGCCGAGCGGCGGATTGAAGAAGAAATGGCCCGACTTCTCGAAACCGACCAGCGCGCCGGTCTCGTGGCTGTAGCGCTTGATGTAGGAATGGCCGGTCTTCCAATAAAGCGTCTTGGCGCCGTGCTCCTTGAGCACGGGATCGGTGAGGAAGAGGCCGGTCGATTTCACGTCAACCACGAACAGCGCGCCTTTGTTACGCGCGGCGATGTCGCGGGCGAGCATGACGCCGACTTTGTCGGCGAAGATCTCGTGGCCTTCATTGTCGACCACGCCGCAGCGGTCGCCGTCGCCGTCGAAGGCGAGGCCGAGATCGGCGGCATGCTCAAGCACCGCATCGCTTGTGGCGTGCAGCATGCCGAGGTCTTCGGGGTTCGGGTTGTGGGCGGGGAAGGTGTAGTCGAGCTCGCAATTGAGCGGGATGACGGTGCAGCCGAGCTCGCCAAGGACGCGCGGCGCGAAGGCCCCGGCTGTGCCGTTGCCGCACGAGACGACGACCTTTAGCGGCCTGAGCAATTTCGGCCGCGCCAAGAGGTCGGCCATGTAGCGCTCGGGCATGTCGGGCACGAAGATGTAGCGCCCGGCCGCGTGTCCGGGTGAGAAGCCCGCATTCAGCACGATCTCCTTGAGCGCGGTCATGTCCTCGGGCGAGAAGGTCAGCGGTCGCTGCATGCCCATCTTGATGCCGGTCCAGCCATTGTCGTTATGGCTTGCGGTGACCATGGTGACGCCTTCGACGCCGAGATTGAACTGGGCGAAATAGGCCATGGGCGAAAGCGAGAGCCCGATGTCGTGTACCTCGGCGCCACCGGCGAGGAGCCCGGTCATCAGCGCCGCTTTGACGGCAGCCGAATAGGAGCGGAAGTCGTGGCCGACCACGACGCGCACCGGCACGCCGCGGTCTCGCATCAGCGTGGCAAGACCGAGACCGACGGCCTCGAACCCAAGCAGATTGATCTCTTCGGGATAGCGCCAACGCGCGTCGTATTCGCGAAATCCGGTCGCCTTGACGAAAGGCAGGCGCTCGAATTCGGCGGTGTTGGGGACGAGGTCTTGGCGCGGCTTCGGGAACATGCTTGCCCTTGCATAGGCGATTTTTGTCTCTGGACCAATAGCAACCGGCGCGGCCAGGTTCCGCCCGCTTGCTCCATTCCCTCTCCCGACAGGGGAGAGGGAGCCTTGCTACTGCACCAGGATGAGCTCGCGGCCCTGCATCTGGAAGCTCTTGAGGCGCCCCAAGAAACTCATGCCGAGAAGGTTGGTGGTGAGCGCGCCCCGCTCGGCGACCGCGGCAGGCACGTCGCGCACGGTGATGTCGTCGACGCGCACGCGGTCGAGCGTCACCGGCGCCATGCGGGCGACGCCGTTCGCCGTCTGGGCGATGCCGGAGAAGTCGAGGCTACGCGGGGAGAGGCCGAGCCGCTCGGCGTCCTCATAGGTGAGGACCACAAGGGTTGCGCCGGTATCGGCCATGAAGGTCGCGGGCCGGTCGTTAACGGAGACGTCGAGCACGAAATGCCCCCGCTCGTCGGCCTTGAGCCGCACTTCGCCGCCGAAGCCTGAATGGGTGGTTCCGTCCTCTGCCAGCCGCCCGGCAGCGAGCTCGGCAACAGAGGGGCTGCCCGGGACGCCGGGGCCTAGAGCCGCCTCGAGATCGTCGAAAAAGTAGAACAGCGCGAAACCTGAGAGCGCTATCGCTCCCCAGAGCAGCGCCTCATGCAACGCATGTTTGGCGGCCGAACCCACCGCTCCACGCTCCAACAAGCTAAACGCGCGCGCGTTGTCAGCCGCGCAGCATCAGGAAATCGCCGGAAAACTCATAGGAGCGCAGGCGGCTTAAGAAACTCATACCGAGCAGGCTCTGGGTGAGCGCGTCTTTTTGGGCGACCAGCGCGTCCACCTTTGGCCGGTCCACCGGGCCGATGGCGACATTGTCGAGACGGACCCGCGCGGCCATGGCGCGGCCGTTGGCGGTGAGCACGGGGACCTTGTAGGTGAGGTGGGCGACGTCGATGCCGGCCTTCTCGGCGTCCTCGGGCCGGAGCACGATGGTCGAGGCGCCGGTGTCGACGATCATGGAGATCGCTTTGCCGTTCACATCCACGGTGGCGCTGAAATGGCCGTCGAGGCGCTTGCGGATGCGAATCTCGGCGAGTCCGTTGGCGCTCTCTTCCACGGTCATGGCGCTGCCGGGAATGAGCTCGCCCACGACGCGCGCGGCGATCGGCATCAGATCGTCTCTATAGGCATAGAGGGTGACGAGGCCGAGACCGAGCGCAAGCCAGGTGACCGCATCGCGCAGCATGGCGCCGGCGCGGCCGCCATAGCTCCCCAACAACCCGCCACCGATATAGACAAGCAGCGCAAGACACAGCGCCCCATAGCCGAAGGTCGTGCTATCGAGCCCCGCAATCATGCCGGAGTCGTTGCCGACCAGAAGCATGGCGCCGAGGGCGAGGATGAACAGGGCAATCCAGGTCGACACGCGTCCTAACCTTTCGCTTCCTCGAGGCGCTTCATGCGCGCCGGCAGCGTCGCCATGATGGCGCGCCGCTCGCCCTCGCCCATCGTCGCCCAGCGGGCGATCTCCTCGATGGTTCGGCCGCAGCCGACGCACAGCCCTGAGTCGTCGAGCAGGCAAATGTTGACGCAAGGCGTTTCCAAGGCGGTGCCGGCTGATTGTCCCAGCGGTTTATGTAGGCAATGCGGCAGAGGAGGGCAATCCGGGCCGGTTTCTGGGTTGTGCCTTGAGGCTACCGCCCGCCTTTGGCGCGCCAAGCGGTGCGCGGCTTGTCAGGCTGGATCTCGCCTGGCTCGGGCACCCGCGGCAAGGCCTCCATCACCCGCTTGCGCGGGAAGGTGATGATCACCTCGGTGCCGTAGCGCAACTTGCTCTTGAGCTCGAAGGTCCCTTCGTGCAGCTCGGTCAAGCCCTTGGTAATGGGCAGACCGAGGCCGGTGCCGCCTTCCGCCGTCTGGTGGGCGAGCGAGCCCTGGCCAAAGCTCCGCAGCACTCTGGGGATCTCGTTCTCGGGGATGCCAGGCCCGGTGTCCTTCACGCTCAAGAATTGCCCGCCGGCCCCGGTGCGGCCAATCTTCAGCATGACCGTCCCGCCGGTCGGGGTGAACTTAAGGGCGTTGGACAGGAGGTTGAGACAGATCTGGCGCACGGCGCGCTCGTCGGCCCACAGCTGCGGCAGGTTGGGCTCGAACGTCTCGACGATCTTCAGCCCCTTGTTCTCGGCGCGGAGCCGCATCAGCCGGTGGCAGTCCTCGACCACTTCGGCGAGGTCGAGCGGCGCTTCGTGCAGCTCGTAGCGGCCGGCCTCGATGCGGCTGATGTCGAGAATCTCGTTGATGAGGTTGAGCAGGTGCTGGCCGCTCTGATGGATGTCGTTGGCGTATTCCTTGTAGGTCGGATTGTTGTGCGGGCCTAAAATCTCCGACCGCATGATCTCAGAGAAGCCGAGAATGGCGTTGAGCGGCGTGCGCAGCTCGTGGCTCATGGTGGCCAGGAAGCGCGACTTGGCGAGGTTCGCTTCCTCGGCGCGAAGCCGGGCCTCTTCGGAGATCGATTTCGATTGCTCGAGCTCGGCGATCAGCGCGTCCTTCTCGGCGCGAAACTCCAGCATGGCGACGACGGTGGAGTTGAGCCCGTTCATTAGCCAGATGAAGTAGATGTGGACGCCGACCGCCATCGCCGCCATTGCCCAGTAGAACGGATTGTCGAGCAGGGCGAAGCGGATGACGATGGCCACCGTCATGGGCAAGGTGCCGGCATAGACGATGGGCATGACCGTCGAGGCGAACAGCATGCGCATCGAGATGACGACGAGGAGCGAGGCGAAGATGAAGGTGTGGGCTGCTTCTCCTTGCGTGGCGGGACTGATGAAGGCGACGCCGGCCCAGGTGACGCCGTAGAAGAACTCGGCGGCCGTGATCTTGGCGCGCCAGATCGGGGTGGTGGCGTCCTCGCGCGGCGCCTTGATGAATTGCCGGCAAAGGGTGATCAGGATGCCCTTGGCGACGAACACCGTGGCGAGCCACAACAGCAGCTCGCGCGGCGGCGCCCAGAACATGGCGCCCATGGCGACGATGATGGCGAGGAGCGGCGTGGTCACGGCCGCCGACAGCTCGTTCCTCACGAACATCATCAGGAGTTCGTATTCGAACTCTGGCTTGGCGCCGGACTTGTAGGTTAGTTTCTCGCGGGCCTCCTGCACGCTGCGGGACGCGCGCCGCTTGCTACTGACAGCTGCCGACGTGGCTCTTCGAGCCTCGGCTGACGCGCCTCCTGACATGCTCACTCGACCCGCAACTAGCTGACTGACGAAAAAGCGAGGATGGCCAAGGGCATAACCGCTAGTTGGCCTTCGCCGACCCCCGCTCCAGGCTCCACCAGAACTATCTGCGGAAATCCCTAATGGCGCGTTTACTCTCGCTCCGTGCTGACACGAGCTTGGGGGGACTGGCCCAAACGGCCTCACTTCGCGCATAATGCCATCAGGCAGGAGCAAGCTGATGCGCTTTGGGCGGAGGTCAAAATGCGTAAGGCTGTTCCATCACTCGGCTTGATGCTCCTGTTTCTCGCGTTTTCATTCCCCCTCCAGGCGGGCCACACGGCAATCGTTATCGCGGAAGGACCGGAAGCGACCGGCGATTCGGCGATCGAGCTTGCCTTTTGGAACACGGTTAAGGACCCCAAGGACCCGGCAATCCTGCAAACCTATCTCGATCGTTACCCGAACGGCGCCTTTGCCGGCCTTGCCCGGGTGATGATGGATCGGCTCACCAAGGATGCGAAAGACAAGGACAGCGGGCAGGCAGAGCCGGCCGCTCCCAAGCCGCAAGAGGCGGCGATCGCAGGTCGATGCCGAAGAAGCAGCTAATTGGGTCTATCGCGCCCTGCAAGCGGGCGACGCCCATGAACGAGAGGAAATGCGGACTCATTCCAGCGCTTGGGGCCTTCCCTCCCGCAAGGCGCTGCAACGCAAGCTCAAGGAGGGGGGCGTCTATTCCGGGCCTGCCGACGGCAAGTTCGGGGCGACCACCTTTGCGACCATCGACGCGCTCGCCTCGAAGTAGCCAGGGCTGCTATGCATCTAGCATGCGACTGACCATCATCGGCTGCGGGGATGCTTTCGGTGCCGGCGGCCGCCTCCAGACCTCATTCCATGTGCGCTCCGCGGCCTCGACCTTTCTCATCGATTGCGGGGCCTCCTCGCTTATCGGCATGCACCGGCTCGGGTTACAGCCGAACGACATCGACACCGTGTTCGTCACCCATCTGCATGGAGACCATTTCGGCGGTCTGCCCTGGCTCCTCATCGACGCGCAATATGTGAGCAAGCGGACGCGTCCCCTCGTCGTCACCGGGCCCAAGGGAATCGCGGCGCGCTTCGCCACGGCGGCTGAGGCGCTCTATCCCGGGATCACCACAAGCGAGCCCGGCTGTGCGCTCACCTTCGTCGAGTATGAGGAGCAGACGCCGCTCACGGTCGGCGACGTCACCGTCGTCCCCTTCGAGGTGAAACATCCTTCTGGCGCACCGCCTTACGCGCTCCGCTTCGAGCTCGAGGGGAAGGTGCTGGCGTTTACCGGAGACACCGGGTGGGTCGACGCGCTCTTTGCCGTCGCGCGCGACGCCGACCTCTTCATCTCGGAATGCTTTCAATACGATGTGAGGCTTCCCATCCATCTCGATTACGCGACCATCGACGCCAATTACCAGAGGCTCGGTGCAAAGCGCGTGCTCCTCACCCATATGGGGGAGGCCATGCTGTCACAGGCCGGAAAAGTCAACGCGTCCCGCTATCTCATCGCCCTTGACGGCATGACGCTCGATCTATGACGGCTGCCGCGGCCGAGCTCGCTCGCGTGCTCGCCGCCATCCGCGCTTGTCGCCATTGCGTCGAGACCCCGCAAGGCAAGCCGCTGCCGCACGAGCCACGCCCGGTGCTCCGCGCGAGCAGCACGGCGCGGCTTGCCGTCTGCAGCCAGGCGCCGGGCACCAAGGTGCACGCTTCGGGCACCCCTTTCACCGACCGCTCCGGCGACCGGTTGCGCGAGTGGATGGGGGTCTCTCCGCAAGAGTTCTACAACGAGGCGTGGCTTGCTATCATACCCATGGGCTTCTGCTTTCCCGGGCAGAATGCGAGCGGGGCTGATCTTCCGCCGCGGCCCGAATGCGCAACGCTCTGGCATCGCAAGCTGTTCGCCGTCTTGCCGCAGCTTGAGCTCGTGCTTGCGGTTGGCGCTTACGCGCAAGACTGGCATCTTGGCGAGAGAGCCGGGGCCACGCTCCAGGACACCATGCTCAGCTGGCGGCAACACCTTGAGAGCACGGGGCGTCCCCGCGTGCTGCCGCTGCCGCATCCGTCCTGGCGCAACAATGCCTGGCTCAAAGAGAATCCCTTGTTCGAGAGCGAGCTGTTGCCGGTGCTCCGCCGGGAGGTGAGGGCGCTCCTCTAAAAATTGCTCTTGCCAGCCCCAGAAAAATAATCTACTAAGTAGATAGAGATTAGGATATTGGAAAGAGGTTCCCGATTTTGCTAGAATCGCGCAAAAATATCATCAGGACAGCCATGCTCGACCGTATGGACCGCAAAATTCTCGACATTTTGCAGAGGGACTGCACTTTGCCGGTTGCCGAGATCGGCAAGCAGATCGGGCTCTCCACCACGCCGTGCTGGCGCCGCATCCAGA
>DASYIU010000008.1:0-5050 GCA_035997285.1 Methyloceanibacter sp.
CTCCATTGGATGCTGTGCAAGTGTGGGACAGGCGGTGGGGATTCGGTGTCGTCACCAATCCACTGGAGGGCTTGCATCGGCTGACCGCGAATGAAATTGCGCAGCACCGGGTTGAAAGCCGCCTCGCCCAATTCGGCTATCGCGTATGAATGGGCAATCTTTGCCAGCATGCGGGAGTACGCATCCGGATTCATTGGCGCAATGCGAAAGCCGTCCCCGTCGTTTGGCGCAAACTTTCGGAACTCGTCTTCGTTGATTTTGCAAACCACCTCATAGCTCACATTCGTGTCTGGATGCCTGCCAACGATGATTCCGGGCGGTGGAAATTTGTAGGCAAGGAAAGCGATACTCCTTCACCTTGATCTTGCGAACGGTGAAGCTTTCGGGCGGCTGTTTCCCCGAACTTGGCGCACCGATGCGAGTCCGAAACGGCCACCACAAATGTCGAAGGCACGCCGTTTCCCAGTCGCGCGTTTTTTGGGCGCACGTTTGGCAGCTTGATTTAGGGAGAATCAGAGAGTCGCCGGCAAGCCCGTGCGCGATGATATGTTCTCTGGAGAGTTTGTTAGAAAATGTGCCGCAGTAGACGCAAGGGCCCTCGTCGCGACCCGTGACCCTATCGAGATGGGACCTAGTGCAGGGTGCGCCGGCTGAGAGCGGTCTCGGCATCGCTTTTGATCCGCTTCACCATGGCCATGAGGCCGTTCGAGCGCTGCGGCGTCAGGTGCTCATTGAGATGCAGCTGTCCGAGCCGATGGCGGGCGTCGATGCTCACGATCTCTTCGGCGGTCTTGCCCGAATAGAGCGAAAAAAGGATGGCGATGAGCCCGCGAACGATATGGGCGTCGCTGTCGCCGATAAAGCTCAGCCGTGGGCTGTTTCCGCGAGGGTCGATCAACGTGGCAAGCCAGACCTGGCTGACGCAGCCTTGCACCTTGTTGGCAGCGGTGCGGTCATCCTCGGCCAGAGGCTGGAGCCTCCGCCCAAGCTCGATGACGTAGCGATAACGGTCCTCCCAGTCGTCAAGAAGCTCGAAATCGGAGAGGATCTCGTCAAAGCTCGCCTCGGAGCGCGTCTCATTCAGCGTGTCCATGACTCCAATATAGGGAGGAATGGCGGCGGCTGCGACTGACTTCGTGGGGGAGAGTGGAGCCGATAAAGTAGGGGCGCGCAATTTTGGGAGGGAAAGGGCATAACCCGTCCCAATTGCGCGCCCTCGGCAGGCGGGGGCTGCCAAAATTTTACGCTGGCCCGGTGCGGGCGAGGCAGCAAACCTTGCCGCTTAAGTCCCGGCTGGATCAGGCCCGGACCAAGCCTCTTCGCGATCCTCGGGGTTGAGCGTGTCCTTCGAACCGCTCATGTCGAAGCTCGCCGGCTCGGCAGTGGTCGCCGCCTCTGAGCCAAACAGTGACGCGGAGGCGTCGCCGCCGGACCCGGCCTCGTCGTTGAAGAAGTCCATCAGCATGCGGGCGCCGAACTGCGCCTTTTGCATGAACACGCTGAACGCGTCCTTGCCCTTGGTGCAGGTCTCGGGGTTGCGGTCGCAGAACGTGGTCACATCCCTCACCGCTGCCTCGGCCGTCCCATAAACCTCACTGCGCTGCCGATCGTCGCTCGGGAGCAACAGGATAAGGACCATCAGCCAAAAGGCGGTCCTTATGAGAAACATCATCGCCTTGCCCTCTCTGTTATAAAGATTGCGGCTTGCTGCCGCTATCATTCCCCTCAGATGAGCAATATAGCGCAGAGAAAATAAGGGAGCTTCACTGCAATCAATAAAGTTTGAATCGAAAATTACACTTGATTCTGGCCATCAGATGATTAGCACTTTCATAATACTTCACTATAATTCATTGTTAATTATCGTCAGAATTGCATCAAATTTTAGGTAATTCGCCAGGTTCGCTGGGCTCAAGGCCGGCTTTGACGCCCTTTCGTCTCGGGAACACGGGCGTTTCACGTTTTATGCTTCCTTAAGCGACGGCGTTAATAATCCAAGGCCAAGACAATCGGGGACGGCAGCGGCGCTCAGCCCGCTCCGAGATGCGCGTGATTGGTCGTGAAAGTGTACGCGGGCTTGCCGCCTACTTCAGCTCGCTCGTGCATGAGTCGGCCCGCGGCGACGTCCTGAAGGCCGCCCGTCATCAATCCTTCATCGCGTCGCATCTGTTGGGCGGTCTGCTCGCACTCTGCGTCTTTCCCATCTACCTGGTGATCAGTGGCAAGCCGTCGCTCCTCAGCGCCGCCGCCTTCCTCTGGCTCCTGTCACCCATCGGCATCGCCATCTTCCTGTCGCGCACGGGCAAGTTCGCTGCCGCCCACCTCGCCTCAGCCGCGAACTTCGCGGGCCTCGTCACCTACTGCGCCTGGCTCACCGGGGGGGTCAGCTCCTGGCTTATCCCGTGGATGGTGGCAGTGCCGTTGGAGGCGGCGCTCGCCACGGACCGGCGCATCGTTGCCTGGTCGGCGGGCGTTGCCGGCCTCGGCCTGAGCATCCTCGGCCTCGGCGAATGGTTTGGCTATATGCAGGCGCCGCACGCGCTCTCGCTGTCGCCGATCCTGCTCGCTTTCATTGGCGCCACGACGGCCACAGCCTATTGCGCGGCGCTCACGGTGATGGTCCAGCTCGTGCACAAGCGATCACAGACTGCGATTCGCGCGGGCGAGGTGCGCTACCGCCTGCTCGCCGAGAACGCGACCGACATGATCACCCGCCACGACGAGAACCGCCGCGTCGTCTTCGCTTCACTCGGCGCGCAACAGCTCTTCGGCGAGCCGGCGCAGAAAATCATCGGCGACGGCCTATTCGAGCGCGTGCACGACGCCGACCGCCCAGCCTATCTCACGGCCTTGTCGCGCTGCTACGCCAACAGCGAGCCGATCGCCGTCGAGTTCAGAGTGCGCCGCGCGGGCGCCGCCGCCCCGGCGCGCTATGTCTGGGTCGAGATGCGGTGCCGACCGATGCGGCCTCAAGACGGCACCGCGGTCGAGCGACGACCCAGCATCGTCGCCGTCACCCGCGACATCTCCGATCGCAAGGCGCAAGAAGCCGAGCTCACGCGAACCCGTGACGAGGCCGAGAGCGCAAGCCGCGCCAAGACGCAGTTCCTCGCCAATATGAGCCACGAGCTGCGCACCCCGCTCAACGCCGTGATCGGCTTCTCCGAGATCCTCAATCGCGAGCTGTTCGGTGCGCTCGGCGAGGCGCGCTACCGCGACTATGCGCGGCTTATCCACGAGAGTGGCGAGCACCTGCTGAACGTCGTCAACGACATCCTCGACATGTCGAAGATCGAGGCGGGCAAGTTCAAGATCGTCAAGGAGCCGTTCGAGGTGGCGTCTCTGGTTAAGTCCTGTTGCGACATCATGCAGCATACGGCCGAGCAGAGGTCGCGGTCTCTCATCGTCGATGTGGCGCCCGGCATACCGGAGCTTGCGGCGGACAAGCGCGCCTGCAAACAGATGCTGCTCAATGTGATCTCCAACGCCATAAAGTTCACCGATCCCGGAGGGTGGGTGCGCGTCTCCGCCCGGGTGGAGGGCGAAAGCGTCGAACTCGTCGTCGCTGACAACGGCATCGGCATCGCCGAAGCGGATCTGCCGAAGCTCGGCGATCCGTTCGTGCAGGCGAACAACTCTTATGACCGGAGCTATGACGGCGCCGGCCTCGGACTGTCAGTGGTGAAGGGATTGGCGCGGCTCCATGGCGGCCGGCTCGAGCTTGCAAGCACGCTCGGACAGGGCACGACCGCCACCATCCTCCTGCCGCTCGATAGTCCAAGCGAATCGGTCGAGGCGCTGCTGCAGACGCCCACGGTTTCGGCCGCGTGAGCGCTCGGGTGGGGGAGGGCCGCCAGGCTGTGGTTTTGCTATCGTCCGGCCTGTTTAGCTTCTCTTTAGTTTCGGACGCCAAGATGGCCATCGGAGGGGCAACGACGCCTCTCGGCCCCTTGGATCCTTTGAGTTCACCGTGAGCGATGGGTGTAGTAGTGCCGCGGCTCGTATTTCTGGCCTTTGTCGGCTTGACCGGAAGCATTATTTACAACGCGCTCTACTTGCAGGATCTGCATGGCAGCGCGACCCTCGCCGCGGCTTCTCTGCCGCAGCAAGCGCCGGGTACGCATGCTATCCCTCCGCCCGTAGAGGTCGCGAAACTCCCGCCGCCGGTCAGCACCGATCTTCCGTCGATAGAGGTCGAGGAGGGGGGGCCGGAAGCAACGCTCAAAGCCGTGCAGCGCGAGCTTGCGGCGCGAGGCTTCGATGTCGGGGCTGCCGACGGCAAGCCGAGCGACAAGACGCGGGCAGCAATTTCGGCCTATGAGAAGGGCCACGGCCTTGCCGTCACCGGCACGGCCTCCGACGAGCTGTTGCGCCACATTCTCCTTGGCGACACGGTGCAGCTAAGCGGCTCGACCGGCTCGGTCGCCGCTGCTTCTAACGACGGCGCAAAACCCAAGGATGCGACCGTGCAGGCCGTGCAGCAAATCCTCGCCGATCTCGGCTATGCGCCGGGACCCATCGATGGCGCGCTGGGAGGGTCTACGACCCGCGCCATCAGCGCTTTTCAGCGCGACCGCAAGATCGCCGTGACCGGGCGCCTCGGCCCGGAGCTTCTCCGCGAGCTCAAACGCGTCACCGGTCGCGACCTGACCAAGACGGCAGCGTCGCACTAGGCTCCGCCCCGAGCCACATCCCATGCGCGTCAAGAGCGAGATCTGGGTCAGGGCGTATCTGCGCTACTGTCAGGCCGAGGGCGTTCCCGTGGTGATCGCGCGCCGCGGGGACGAGGCCGCGGGCGCCATCTTCATTTGCATCGATCGGCTCGACGGCACGGTCAATCTGTACGGTCCAGCGCCGTCGGGCCTGGTCGAAAGCGCGACCGAGCGGCGGTGGGTGAGGTGCTTCGGGGCTCGCCTGGTGAGCGAAAGCGAGGCCGACATCTATCTCGCGCGCCAGAGAGAGTTCGACCCAGATCTCTGGATCATCGAGGTCGAGGACAGGGCAGGGCGGCACTTCCTCGGCGATGGAGCGGTGGAGGACTAAAGGGAAC
>DASYIU010000009.1:0-5267 GCA_035997285.1 Methyloceanibacter sp.
GGTCTCCATAAGAATCGTTAACCACATATGGGGGGCCACGGCACGCCATTCAAACTCCCCCGGCATCACCAATGCGCGATCAGACCTGGGTTGGCGGCATCTTTGAAGCCACCGCCGGTATCTTTCTGAGGCGTTGCTTAATTCCTGGTAAACGGGCACGAAAAATGGGCCAAAGCCAAGGCGAAGCGGGAAGCCGCACCGTTCCGAACTCGAGGAATCACCCTGCTGGGTCGGGCGTGCCTATCCCGTAGGAAATCTTCATCTCATGACTCAGATCCCCCACTTCGTCCGTGCGCCCGAGCTCGCCGGGGGCTGCGCTCCTAACTTCTTGGGCCAACGAATCGGCCTCGCGCCGCAAGGTTTGCCTGAAGGCTTGCGGCGCCGCCGCAGCTTCAAGGCGCTTGCGCAAGACAGCGAGCCCTCTGATCTCGACCACCGTCACAGCTCTCGCTCCTCGCACAAGCATTTGAGCAGCGGTTGCGCTCATCCACGCTGATCACACTCAAGCTGTGAAAGTGCCGCGCACCTTGCGGAAGCGCATGGCGGGCACGACGCCCGGTCGATAGCGTAAAATGATTTCATGCGAAACGCGGCCCGCCAGCCGATCCGACTCGACCGTCTCCCGGCAATGGGACACCACCGGCGGTACAGGCTCAAATCTAAATGTCGGAGCGATCAGGCTGACGGTACGTGAGACGCTTGCCCTCGGCGCCTTTGAGAGCAAGAGCTGCACGTTCCCCGTCATCGAAGCCAAGCGCGATGCGGTGGTTGTAGCGGAATCGTACTCCGCCAGATAGCGGTGTAGATGCTTCTCGGCACAATGCTGGCCGAGCATGCCGCGCTTGAAGATCGAGAAATAGCCTTCGGCTGAATTAGTGTGCACGTCGTCCCGGAGGCCGAGTCGATGAGTCGATGAAATGCCTGACAGCGATCAGCAGGGATCTTAACAACGTTATGGTTCGCTCCAGGATGACATTCATGAAGCAACAACGCGAGACGCTCTCGTTCGTAGGGCGGGTGCGAAGCCTGCTCTCGGCCGGACCCGCCGCACCGCGGCAAGTAGAGCCGCCACTAGCGGACAAGCCGGTCGTTGCGGCGAACCACATCCGACGTTCGAAGGCTGGGTTCGGCAAGCGTGCACGCAATCAACGAAACGGCTGATCCGCGACACCAAAACTCCCGCTCGCTAAAACGAGGCTCACTTGCCTCGCTGCATGCCCGCGTTCGCTTTCTGCTACAATCGCCGCTCGGCCTCTTTGCCTCGTTGACGACGAGCGGGTCGATGCCATCGTGGAAGGTCATCTGCAAGGCGGCCGGTAACCTCTTGTTAACTGCTCGCCTCGATGCTTGCCTTGCGTTCGACCAAGGAGGCATCGATGCGGTCAGCCACTAGAGTAGCGTCACGGGATGAGCTGGAGCAGCTCGTTAAGGCCAGACGGAAAAGTGTACAGCACACCAACGCAGATCCCCACGTTCGGTTGATCCTCGACGGCAACAAGGTCATTGGCTTGGGCCCGTCGACAGATCGTCAGCGCGACCGGTAGCATTCGCAAAGAACTCCTCGCTATACGCCAGGAAAGAGCGCACTGTTCATCGAGTGCGTGGGTGACCCTCCCGTGAGTATGGCCATCCTCTCGACGGCGTTCCCAGTGAAGTGGAGCCCACGCACACCTAATCCTAAGACCCTAGAATCGAGCGAAGCGTCAGTTGCTCTTTGGCGGTTCAGCCGCCGCAGAGGACGGCTGGGTGCCGCACGGCAAGCCGGTGGCGAAGCACTTGCTGTAGAGGCCCTGCTTGACACATTCCACGCTGGCATTTTTTGCCGTGCTCCAGTTCGCGTCGGAATAGATGGCGAGCGCCTTGGCGAGCCAATCCTTCTTGGCTGCTTCCTCCGAGATCTCCTGAGAGTTGTTGAATCCCGGCCCGCTCCCGCTCAGCGCTTTCTCCTGACACTGAAGCCCGTCGGGTTGAGCAGGTTGTGGAACTGGTGCAGCCGCTCCCGCTGGGGCGGTGGCCGAAAGAGGCTCGGCTGCTGAAGCAGGCCCGGACATGACGTGAAATGCTGCCAGGCTGAGGGCGGCGCCGGCGACGACCGCGACCTTCGACATCCACTACCTCCGCCTGGCTCCTGGGAACCTTACTCCCTGGTCAGGCGGAATATTAGCATGGACTCGGCCACGGAAAATGCGGCAAGGGCCCGCGCGACACGCGAGCCCTTGCGCTGCCTTCCCTTGGAGCTTCGAAAAGTTGACGCTCCAAACTACGGAACGCCCGAGCTGCGAACGTTCCGAACGCTCACCGGTCTAGCCCTGATGCTTCGAATAATAGGCCTCGGCCTTGGCAAGATTGGCGTCCGGGTTCTTCAAGAAGTCAGCCTTCGCCTGCTCGCTACCGAAGCAGTAGGTCTTGCCTTTGAAGCTGCTGTTGATCGAGCAATCTTGTGCAGGGCCAGACCCTCAGCGCACATGTTGTTGAACTCGCCGGTCACGGCCAACGCCGCCGTGGCGAGGCCGATGCTGAATGCGCCGGCAAGCGCGGTCATCATGATAGTCCTAGTCATGGCAAATCTCCATGGGGGTACAGGGGGATTCTTCCCCCACGCCCGTATGGGGCGACGCCCCTCATCCGATTGGGTTCCGGCCCTAAGGTGAGACGAAAGCGCCCACGGGACCGCCTCGGGTGACTGATCTGTTTGAGCGCCCGCGCGGCACCTAGTGATAGGGTTTGGAGACCATCCAGGTCTGCGCCGGCACCTTGGCGCAGGAATTGGCCAGCACGGCGGTAAGGTCGGAGGAATTGGGGCCCGGATTCTCGAGGCAGCGCGGATAGATGCGCATGTCCTCGTTGATGAGCGTGATGCGGTCGTTCCATTTGAGCGCGTCCGCCGCGTCTGCCTTGGCCTCGAGCTGCTTGGTCAGGCTGTCGATCTTGGCCTCGAGGCAGGCGAGGCGCTCCTCGACGGCGCCCGTGCCGCAATCGGCGGCGAGCGCGCGAGGCGCTGACAGGACTTGCACGGCGCCAAGCGCGGCCAAGCCCAAGATCACATTGACCATCACATTCACGACGAGAGCGATGCGCGTTCGCATCCGGAGGGTCTCCTTCTTGAGGTGCTGCTTCCCTGCCAGTCTATGCCAATGCTAGGAGTGGGGGGAGAAGCGAGGCGCGGCGCGCAGTCGCCCTCACGTCATCGTGAAGCGAAAAGCAAGCGACTGAGAGCCGGTTGCATGACCCCCTCCGCCGACGCCCACCAAGCTCTCATGCGGAGGTTCATCCGCCGCACGATATTCTACCTGCTCTTTCTCGGCCTCGTGCTGTTCGGTGCTGCCGGCACGCTCCACTGGCCGGAAGCTTGGATCTATCTTTTGTTCACCGCCGCCCTGAGCTTCGGCGGCGGGTACTGGCTCGCCCGCCACGACCCGGGTCTGCTTGCGGAGCGTTTAGGCTCGCTCATCCAGCGCGGGCAGAAGGGATGGGACAAGCTCTTCATAATCCCGATGCTCGCGATCTGGTTGGGCTGGCTCGTGCTGATAGGGCTCGACGCCGGCCGCTATCGCTGGTCTTCCGTACCTCTTTACGCCCAGGTGCTTGGATTCGTCCTGCTCTGTCTCGCCTCTTATCTTGTCTGGCTCACCCTCAGGACCAACAGCTACGCGGCGCCGGTGATCAGGATCCAGAAGGAGCGTGGGCACAAGGTGGTGACGACCGGGCCTTACGCTTACGTGCGCCACCCGATGTATGCCGGCGCTCTCCTCTTCATCCTCGGCGCGCCGCTGCTGCTCGGCTCGTGGTGGGGCCTTCTCGCCGGCGTCCTCATCATCATCTTGATTGGGGTAAGGGCCGTGCTCGAGGAGAGAATGCTCAAGACCGAGCTCGAGGGTTACGCGGACTATGCCGAGCGCGTCCGCTACCGCTTGGTTCCGCGCGTCTGGTAGCTCTGCGGCGCTTGGCCGCTCCCGCAACTCCGGGGCGCCATCCCGCGTCGCGCAAGCCGCTCTTCATCTTTCGGCCTTAACTTTCGCGCAATGGCCAGGCCCCAATAGGCTTGGCGATGGGGGATGGAGGCCGGCCGAGGCTTGCGGCATAGGCTCGCCTCGCCGCCCTCAACTTGCGATACTGGCCTTAGGAAAAGTCGGGGTTTCGGCGATGTCGAGGGTCCAAGTGGCAGTGCTCGCCGCATGCCTGTTCGGGCCGCTGCTGTCGGGCTGCAGCCACGCAGAACCGGCACCCCGTGACTTTACCCTGGTGGACCAGCGCCCCGCCAAAGCCCAGGAGTCCGGCAATACGCTGGAGGCGGCGGAGACCGCCTGCAAGGCGGAAACGGAGCACAAAGGTATGGCCTCGATCCTCGGTATCTTCAGCCGCTTCCGCAAGGGCTCGGCCGACGAGGACTATGTCGCCTGCATGAAAAAGCGCGGCTACGCGGTCAAGTCATGAGCCAAGCCCGGCGCGAGCCGCGGCTCCCCTTAGGGCTACGCGACCCTTGCAGAACCTCTATAAAACGCCTCAATCCCAGTGTAACTTGCGCCGCTAATAGGCCTCTCCTGGCAGTCGATTGGGGTAGCCCAATCTGCCGGAGCGGTTTCGCGCGCAAAAGGTCGGGGCAAAGTGCGGGACATCTTTAACGGTAGAGGCCGCAGCAAGCTGATCGATTGGCTGAAGATCGATTCTTGGATCGATTCCGGCCTCTATAACGCTTGGACGCGCTTTCGCGACTGGTGGAGCAGCTATTCCTCCTTCTTCGGGAAGTTCGAGGTCAAAGGCTTTGTCCGCGCGCTAGACGAGCTTGCCTGCGAAGGGCTGACGCTCAGCGTGGGCGCCCTTCTCGTTCTTGCCACCTTCGCGCTCCCGGCCTTCGAGATCGCGCAAGGCAAGATGAACCTCTCCGACGAGTACAGTGTCACCTTCCTCGATCGCTATGGCAACGATATCGGCAAGCGCGGCCTGCTGCGCGACGACTCGGTGCCTCTCGACGAGATCCCGGACGTCATGATCAAGGCCACTCTCGCCACCGAAGACCGGCGATTCTTCGAGCATTTCGGCGTCGACGTCATGGGCACGTTCAGAGCCCTCGCCGCCAATGCCCGTCATGACACGGTTGTGCAGGGCGGTAGCTCGCTCACGCAGCAGCTGGCCAAGAATATGTTTCTATCACCGGAGCGCTCTCTGAGCCGAAAGATCAAAGAGGCCATCATCGCCGTCTATCTGGAGAACCATTACACCAAGGCCGAAATCCTCAAGCTCTACTTCGATCGCGCCTATCTCGGTGG
>DASYIU010000010.1:0-6094 GCA_035997285.1 Methyloceanibacter sp.
GGCGTCGTAGACTCTTTGGCTAGGTCTGCCAGGGCAGGCGCCGCAGAGGCGCTGACCAAGGCGAGAGCGAGAAGAAGCTTGTTCATGGTGGGTCTCCGTGACTTGGTTTGAGACAGTCGCGTCCAAGCTGGCGGGCAAGGGGGCCGGTTTGAACGCGTCACGGCGGAGATAGGAAGCGGGGTCTGGCGGGGCTTGCCCGATCTTGCTGCGTCTGGTCCGCCTTTGCCTCGATCGAGGCTCGACCGCAGGCGCTCGCCGTGCTCGGCGATGACCTGAGGCCAAAGGGCCGCGCCATTACTTCATTTTAATTTGCGTCTACTGCCCGATTAAAATAGCTAATCCCCCAGGAGACTAGGCATCGAGCCCGAGGAGAATCGCCATTGTCTCAGCTCCGGATCGCATATTTTGTGTCGACTCTCGCCATCCTCGCGGCACCGCCATACGCCCCAGCGCATGATGTGAAAAACCCGCTCGCCGTAGACCCTAGTGCAAAAGTTGAACTACAGGTCGACGCGTTGCGCAAGAAGATGGCCGCCGCCGAGGCGGCCGGCGTCTCCCCCGCAACGCTTGAGTCCGCGCGGTTTGTATATTGGGCAGGCATCTCCTGGAAGAACCCGGTCATTACCGTTTGCTTCTGGAACGGGTCGACCGAGCTTCAGAACTTCGTAATGGATACCGCCAAGGTCTGGAGCGACAATTCCGGCCTTACGTTCTCGTACCAGACCGACGGCCAGAACAACATCTGTCAGAACGCACAGAGTGCCGACATCAGAGTCTCGCTCGACGACGAGGACCAGCGCGATCTCTACGTCAATCAAGAAGAGTCGAGGAAGGGGGATTGGTCCTATCTGGGGGACATCCCGCTGCCCGACTATCTGGTGACGCTAAATCTTCCCGACGTTGTGAGGGACAGGGAAAACGATCCAACCTGGACGCATCACGCCATTCGCCATGAATTCGGCCACGCCTTGGGACTGATGCATGAACATCAACGCTCCCTGTGCGATGGGTGGTTTAACGTCGAAGCCATCGCGGAAAATCAAGGTTGGACCGTGGACTTCGCGAGGTCTCAAGTCGGACGCTTCCCGGACTCAGACTTGGCGGGGCTGGGATTTGTCGGAGATTACGACAAGAATTCCATCATGCAGTACAACTTCCCGAAGGAATGGCTCGTGCATAAACCCGGCCAGTCTAATCCGTGCCTGCGGCAGCACTCCATCCACAATCTTTCACCCAAGGACATCGCCGGAATTCGCGTGCTCTATCCCCGCGCGGCGGCCGGTCCCAACATTGCCAGCGCGCAGCGTGCGGCGCACGGACAACCTCGGCCGACAAGCGCCGAGGACATTGCCAAAGAACGCGCGAAGCTGACGCAAGCGCAGGCCACTCTTCAGGCGAAGGCCTTGCAGCGCTCTGGAAACGCCGAAGCCAACGCAAAGGCGAGCCGCGCTGCCACAGCCCTGCAGGATGTCATCACTTCGCTCGATCAGGTGGAAAGCACCATCCAACCAAGTTCCACGACGCCCTAAATTGTCTCAGCGCGCCCCACTCCGTGCTCAATAGAGCAGATGGGGCTTTCTCGCCTCCGCGAACGCCGCCTCGCCCGGGCGCCAGCTGAGCGCGATCTCCTCAAGTGGGACCTGCTGCTCGATCTGCTCTCTGAGCAAGGGCGAGCCTGCCAGGATGTCGATGGGCATCTTGTCATGCTCATATTCGTAGGGCGGCTCGCGCCATTCGAATTTCGCCGGGGCGGAGGCATAGCACTCGCGGATCAGCGACACGCCGGCCTTCACGGGCGCAAAATCTACCCGCGACGTCACGTGAATCTGGCAGCCGCCGCAGGTGGCGCGCGCATGCTTCTGGAAGGTGGGCTCGAAGGCCACCTCGCGGAAGTAAGCACCTTTGAGGCCCGCGCGGTTCATGCGCGCCGCAAGCTGCATGCCGTCGAGCCAGGGCGCTCCAATCAGCTCGAACGGGCGCGTCGTGCCACGACCTTCCGAGATCATGGTGCCTTCAAACAGCACTGTGCCGGGATAGACAATGGCCGAGTCGAGCGTCGGCATGTTGGGCGAGGGCATCACCCAGGGGATGTCGGTATCGTCGAAATACATCTCCCGCGACCAGCCCTCCATGGGGACGATCTCGAGCTTGGCGCCAATGCCGTGATGCTGGTTAAACAGAAGCGCAAGCTCGGCGACAGTCATGCCGTGCCGCATCGGGATGGGAAACTGCCCCACGAACGACTGGTAGCCCGGCTGCAGCATCGGCCCTTCAACCGCAACCCCACCAATGGGATTGGGACGGTCGCACACGATGACCGGGAGGCCAGCCCGCGCCGCAGCGCGCAGACAGTTGGCCATGGTGTAGATGAAAGTGTAGATGCGCGCGCCAACGTCTTGGAGGTCGATGACGAGGACGTCGATGAGATCGAGCATCTCAGGGGTCGGCTCGCGCGTCTCGCTGTAGAGCGAGAAGATCGGCACGTCGCGGCGCGGGTCTTTCCCATGCGGAGTCTCGATCATGTTGTCCTGGAGGTCTGAGCGGAAGCCGTGCTGCGGACCGAAGATCGCGGCGAGCCGCCAGGCCGGCGAGGCGCCGAGACGGTCGACCACGTGGCCGAAGCCGTGATCGACCGAGGCGGGATTGGCGAGCACGCCGACCCGAAGCCCGTTCAGGCGTTGCGACGCGATCAGTCGTTCGGAGCCAAGCAGCATGGCGTCAAGGGCGATCAGGCGGGGAGGGAGGCGGCGCACTTTGGAGGAACGACTGTGGCAATAAAGCCCTCCCGGCATCCATCGGTCAACAGCCCTCAGTCCCCGTCTCGGCAGGTTTGCATCGAGGTCACATGCTATGGTAGTCGGCGGCTGACAGGAAGCCTGAGGGGGTTGCCTCAAATTGATGGAATCGGCAGGAGCTCGGTGGACATCGCATGAGTAAAAAAGGCGGGCAACAGGCCCCGGCCTTCATCGACTTGGCGGCGCAGTACCGGCAGATCGGCGACCGCATCGAGCGGGCGATTGCCGCCGTCCTACAGCATGGCCAATATATTTTGGGGCCCGAGGTCGCCGAGCTAGAGCGGCAGCTTGCGGAGTTCTCTGGTGCCCGGCATTGCATCGCCTGCGCCAATGGGACCGACGCGCTGCTGCTGGTTCTCATGGCCGAGGGCATTGGCCCCGGCGACGCCGTGTTCGTACCGGCCTTCACCTTCGTGGCGACGGCAGAGGTGGTTGTGCTCGCCGGCGCGACCCCCGTGTTCGTCGACGTGCGTCCCGACAGTTTCAACCTCGATCCCGAAAGTCTCGAGACCGCCATCGGCGAGGCCAAGCGGCTCGGACTGAGACCAAACTGCGTCATCCCCGTCGATCTTTACGGACAGCCGGCAGACTACCCAGCCATTGCCCGTGTGGCCGAGGCGAACGCCCTCGTGGTGCTTGCCGACGCGGCGCAGAGCTTCGGCGCGAGCCTCAATGGGCAGAAGGTCGGCACGCTCGCTTCCTACACGGCGACGAGCTTCTATCCGTCTAAGCCCCTTGGCGGCTATGGCGATGGCGGGGCCATCTTCACCGACGACGGCGCCAAGGCCAAATTGCTGCGGGCGATCCGTTGCCATGGAAGGCACCCAGACGGGTCGGAATGCGGGCAGGTCGGTCTCAACAGCCGGCTCGACGCGATCCAAGCGGCCATTCTCCTGGAGAAGCTACTCGTGTTTCCGCAGGAGATCGTGACGCGGCAGGCAAGTGCTGAACGCTACGGGGAAGGTCTCGGTGCGGAGGTTCAGGTGCCTAAGCTGATGGCGGGTACCACCTCGGTCTGGGCCCAGTACACCATCGTCACCGAGCGTCGCGACGAGCTCGCCAAGGCCTGCCGCGAGGCCGGCGTGCCGACGGCGATCCATTATGCGAGCACGCTCAAGGCTCTGCCGGCCTACCAGCGGTTTCCGGCGGCGCCGGGCGGTCTTCCCCAGGCGGAGTGGCTGGCCAAGCATGTGATCAGTCTGCCGATGCACGCTTATCTCGTCGATGAGACGCAAGACCTCGTCATCAGCGCGGTCCGTGGCGCGATCCGATCGCTCAAGGCAGGGGTCGCCGCCGAGTAGGGGTTAGGTAGGAGCTATGGCAGACCAGATTCGCGTCGCCGTCGTGGGGGCTGGCTATTTCGGGCGCTTTCATGCCGATCATTATTCGCGCAATCCGCGCGCTAAGCTTGTCGCCGTGGTCGACACCAACGAGGAGCGCTCCCGCGCGGTCGCTACCGAGTTCGGCGCCGAGCCCGCCTTCGATTATCGCAGCATTTTCGGCCGCGTCGATGCCGTAAGCGTGGCCGTGCCCACGCCGCTCCACTACGAGATTGCGCACGCTCTGCTCGACGCCGGAGTGCACATTCTCGTCGAAAAGCCGATCACCGACAGCGTGGAAAGCGCAAGCACGCTTGCAAGCTTGGCCGAGGCGCGCAGCCTCGTGATGCAGGTCGGGCATATCGAGCGCTTCTCGAGCAGCTACAACACGCTCGCCAAGGTCATCACCCAGCCCCTCTATTTCGAGAGCTATCGCATCGCCCCGTGGAAGAATCGCGGCGTCGAGGTCGACGTGATCCTCGACCTGATGATCCACGACATCGACATGATCATCGGCCTGGTCGACTCCCCCGTGATCAAAGTTGATGCCGTCGGCACGCCGGTCCTCGGCCAGAGGATCGACGTCGCCAACGCCCGCATCACCTTCGCCTCGGGCTGCGTCGCCAACGTCACGGCAAGCCGCGTGGCCTACAAGACCGAGCGACGCTGGCGCGTCTTTGCCCGCAAGCAATATCTAAGCTGCGATCTCGGCGAGGGGCGCATCACTGGATACCGGCTGCGCGGCGATCCCATGACCGAGGGTCTCGCGGCCATCGCCATGGAGTCCTATGAGATTCCAAAGCAGGACAGTCTCGCCAACGAGATCGAGGCCTTTCTCTACTGCATCGCTACAGGCGCCAAGCCTTTGGTGGACGGCCGCGCCGGATGCGAGGCGCTGCGCGTGGCGAGCATGATCAACGAGAGCATCGAGGAGCACTTGCAGAAGGTGCAAGGCGAGCCGAGCCTGTCGGCGGCGGGCGAGTAGGGCGCCCCATTTCGTTCTAGTCCTGCGAATGGCTAGGCCGGCGTGATCACCCCCGGACGAGTCCCTCAAGCGTGGCGCCCTGAACGATATCGAGCACAACCTTGGCGGCGCGCTCGCTTGGCGGCGGGGTGGGAGCCCCCAAGATCTCGACGACCTCGCGGAAGCCCGCATATTGCGCTTCCCGCACGCGCTCCGAGCCGAGAAGCTCCTCCACGGAAGCCGCCAGCCGCTCGGGGGTGCAAACCTCCTGCATGAGCTCCGGAACCACTTCGCGCCCGGCAAGCAAATTCACCAGCGAGGCATGCTCGACGAGAACCAGGCGGCGCACCATGAATCCGGTGATCGCGCTGACCCGGTAGGCCACCACCATGGGCACATTGGCGAGAGCAAGTTCAAGCGTCACCGTGCCGGATTTCGTCATGGCGGCGTCACAGGCGGCAAAGGCGTCGAAGCGCTCTGCCATGTCGGTGACGTAAACCACCGGCAGGGGCCAGTCCCGGGCTGCCGCGCCCACCTCCTCGGCCGCCGCCTGAGCCAGCGGAACGACGACGTAAAGGTTCGGGTGGGCCTCTTTGAGCAGGCGCAGCGCGCCACCGAAGGCCGGAAGCAGCCGGCGCGCCTCGCCATGCCGGCTCCCGGGAACCACGCAAAGGACGGGGGCATCCGGCGGCAGGCCGCGGCGCGCCCTGAAGGCGCGACCGTCACCCCGCTCCGCACCGGATTCGACGGCAGGATGGCCGACATAGGTGCATGGAATTTCGTGGCCAGTGAAAAAGGAGACCTCGAAAGGCAACAGCACCATCAAATGATCGATCCGCTTCCTGAGCTTGCGAGCACGCTCGGGACGCCAGCCCCAAAGTTGCGGCGCCACATACTGGATGATGGGGATGCCTGAGCCGCGTAGATGATGGGCGAGCCTCAAGCAGAAGCCCGGCGAATCGACGGTCACCACCGCGTCAGGCTTTAGCCGGCGCACCGCCTCGACCGTCTCGTTG
>DASYIU010000011.1:0-7628 GCA_035997285.1 Methyloceanibacter sp.
AAAGTGGGTACCGGTTTTCCGTAAAGATCATGCTCAATGAAAAAGCTAGAGCGCTGTCGTGATTCAATTTGAGGCGAAAAGCGCTCTAGTCGCGAACTTAACGACCTCTACTCTGCCGCAGGGGGGAACCGCCTCCGCCGCGACTGACGCTTTGCGGCCCGGCGCTCAGGGCCGTGTGCGCCCGAGGCGGCAGCAGCAGCCGAGCCGAAGCTCCGCGCCTCAGGTGAAAGATGGCCCTCCGCAGGCCTCGGCTCTGGCTCTGGCTCGGCGGGGAACAGCATCCCGGCCTTGGCCTCCGCGTCGGCTTCCTCGAGGATTTCCGCCGGGTCCTCGCTCTTGGAGGAGCCCGAAATGCCGGCAGGCGTTTCGGCGCGTGCCCGCCCCATCGCCATCGCCTTCTGATGGTCTCTGGCGAGGAAGGTATAGACCGCGGGGGTCACGAACAGGGTGAACATCGTGCCGATGGTCATGCCCGCGGCGATCACCACGCCAATATCGAAACGGCTCGCCGCGCCCGCGCCGTTGGCGAGCAGGAGCGGCACCATGGCCACCACCATAGCCGCTGTGGTCATGAGGATAGGCCGGAGCCTGATGGCAGCCGCATGCTCGATCGCCTCGCGCCTTCCATAGCCCTGTTGCTCCTGCAGCTTGTTGGCGAAGTCCACCATCAGGATGCCGTGCTTGGAGATCAGCCCGATCAGGGTGACGAGGCCGATCTGCGTATAGATGTTGACGGTGGCGAGCCCCGCATTGAGCGGGATGAGTGCGCCGAACATCGAGGTCGGCAGCGCAATCAGGATGATCAACGGGTCGCGGAAGCTCTCATACTGCGCGGCGAGCACGAGGAAGATGATCACCAGTGCAAAGACGAAGGTGTAGACGAGGGTGTCGCCTTCCTGGACGAATTGCCGGCTCTCGCCCTGGAAATCGTAGAAGAAGCCTTCCGGAAAGCTCTCCGCCTTCTGCTTGAGAAAGTCGATGGCCTCGCCGACGGTGCGCCCGGGGAACGGCACGGCCGACAGCGTCGCCGAATTGAGCTGCTGAAAGTTCGTGAGTGAGTTCGGCTGCACCACCTTGGTCACGGTCGCCACGTTGGAGAGCGGTACGAGCGCGCCCGAGCTCGTGCGGATCTGGTAGCGCGTGAGCCAGTCCTCGTTCAGTCGAAATTCGCGCGGCACCTGCGGAATGACCTGATAGCTCCGCCCGTAAAGTTCGAACAGGTTGACGTAATTGCCGCCAAGCAGCGTGGCGAGCGAGTTGCCGATATCGGCCATGCTGATGCCGAGCCGATTCGCCTTGTCATGGTCGATCTTGAACTCGATCTGCGGCGTCTCGAAGCGAAGATCGGAATCGGAGAAGATGAACATCCCGCTCTCGCGCGCGGCCTTCTCGACATCGGCAAGAACGTCAGCCAGCTGCCGGAAGTCCCGCGTCGTGGTGATGACGAATTGAACCGGCGGCCCGCCCACCGACCCCGGCAAGGGAGGCGGCGAGAAGGCAAGCGCAAGCGCTGGCGCAATGCTTGCGATTTTCGGCTGCAAGTCCTGCAGCACGGCCTTTTGATTGCGCGTCCGCTCGCCCCAGGGCTTGAGCAGGACGCCGGCAAAGCCCTGATGCACATCGCCCATGCCGTTGATGGCGAAGACGTGGTCCTTCTCCGGCACGGTGCTGAAGATGGTGTTGAGCTGCTGCGTCGCCTCCTCGAGATAGTCGAGGTTGGCGTATTGCGGCGTCTTCACCAGGGTGAACAGAATGCCCTGGTCCTCTTCCGGCGCGAGCTCCTTCTGCGTCGTCATATACATGAGGCCGGTTGCCGCGATCACGCCGGCAAGGACCAGAAGCGTCACCGGCCGGTAGTTGAGCGTGCGGGTGAGGCGCCGCTGGTAGCGCCGCTTCAGCCCCTCGAACATGCGGTCGAGATGCCGGGTGAGCCATCCGGGCTTGTCATGCTCGCCCTCCGCCTTGAGCAGCTTCGAGCACATCATCGGCGACAGCGTAACCGCGATCACGCCCGAGACGATCACGGCGCCAGCAAGGGTCAGCGCGAATTCCCGGAACAGAACGCCGGTCAGCCCCGAGACGAAGGCGATCGGCGCATAGACCGCGGCCAGAGTGATGGTCATGGCGATGATCGGGTAAAGGATCTCCCGCGCCCCGAGGATCGCGGCATCGAACGGGCGGGTGCCCTGCTCGATATGCCGGTGGATGTTCTCCACCACCACGATGGCGTCGTCGACCACGAGCCCGATGGCGAGCACCAGTGCGAGCAGCGTCATCAAATTGATCGAGTAGCCGAGCGCCAACAGCATGGCGAGCACGCCGATAAGCGACAGCGGGATTGTGACGATGGGGATGACGGTGGACCGGAGATTGCCGAGGAACAGGAAGATCACCACGATGACGATGATGGCCGCCTCGCCCAAGGTCTTCACCACCTCCCAGATCGAGGCGCGGATGAAATTGGTGGCGTCGTAGGCGATGGCCGCTTCCAAGCCCGGCGGCAGCTCCTTCTGGATCTCCGGGAAGGCCTTGCGCGCGTCGGTTATGACTGTCAGCGGGTTGGCAGTGGGCGTCGCGTAGACGCCGATGAACACGGCCTTGAGCCCGTCGAACACCGACGAGGAGTCGGCGTTCTGCGGCCCTAGCTCGATCTTGGCGACGTCGCCGAGCCTGACCAGCGAATCGCCGCGGGCGAGCACCACGAGCTTGCCGAACGACTCAGGCGTCTCGAGCGAGGTCTTGGCGTCGATATTGGTCTGCACGAAATCGCCCTTCACCTGGCCCGGCGCCGAGGTGAAGTTGTTGCTGGCGAGCGCCAGGCGCACGTCGAGGGGTGTGACCCCGAGCGCGGCCATGCGGTCGGGGTCGAGCCAGATGCGCATGGCGAAGACCTGCCCGCCGAGGATCTGCGCGTTGGCCACCCCGTTTACGGTCTGCAGTTTCGGCTGTACCACGCGGGTGAGATAGTCGCTGATCTGCGAGGCGCTCATCACCTTCGAGTTGAAGGAGAGATACATCAGCGCGTAGCCCTCTCCCGTCTGCTTGGTGACGATGGAATCGTTCGCCTCGCGCGGCAGGATGCCTTTGACCTGCGCCACCTTCGACAGCACATCGGTCATCGCCCGGTCGGGATCGGCGTCGAGCTTCAGGTTGAGCGTCACCGTGCTCACATTCTGCGTCGAGGAGGCGACCAGCGTGTCGATGCCTTCAGCGCTCGCCACCGCCTGCTGGATCGGCACGGTGATGAAGCCCTGGATGAGGTCGGCATTCGCGCCGGGATAGGTGGTGACAATGGTGATCGTCGTATTGGAGAGCTCGGGGTACTGGCGAATGGGCAGCTTGAACCCGGCTTGCGCACCCACCAGGAGGATGAGCAGGCTGACCACCGTGGCCAGCACGGGCCGCTTGATGAAGATATCGGTGAAGCGCATGGACGTTACTGCTTCGGCAGCTCAGCCGGTGGCTTGAGCACGCCCGAATTGTCGACCTTGATCGTGGCGCCCGGCTGCAGCTTGAGCTGGCCGCTGGTAACCACCTGCTCGCCGGCCTTGACGCCTTCGAGGATGGCGACCCTGTCGCCCTCGGTCGGTCCGACACGCACGAAACGCCGCTCCACAGTGAGCTTGGGCGCGGGCGGAACGGCGCCGACCGGATCGGCATCGGCAGCAGCCGCCGACGCAACCGGCTCGGCCGAAGGGGTTGGAGCTGGTTTTGCGGCTGGTTCCGGCTGGCCCTCTTTTACCACCCAGACGCTGTCACCATAGAGACCGTAGGTCACCGCCGTGCGCGGCACCGTCACCAGCTCCTTGGCCGAGCCCGCTAGCACGGCGACATTGGCGAACATGCCGGGCAGCAGCTTGCGGTCGGGATTGGGCAGCTTGCCTCGCACCATCAGTGTGCGCGTATCCTGGCTCAGCCGCGCGTCGAAGGCCTCCACCTCGCCCTTGAACACTTGGCCCGGGTAGGCATCGACAGCCAGCTCGATGGGGGCGCCGATGGCAAACTTGGCGACACTGCCCTCAGGCACCGGAAAGTCGACCCAGATGGGATCGAGCGCCTGCAGCCAGACGAGGACATGCCCCGCCTCCACATATTGCCCTTTCTCCATGTGGCGGAGGCCGAGCCGCCCGGCAAAGGGTGCCGCGATTGTCTTCTGCGCGATGATCGCCTCGACCCGCTGCACCGCTGCTGCGGCAGAGTCGCGTTTGGCGATGGTTTGATCGAGGACCGCTTGCGACACCGCGCCGGTCTTGACCAATTTGGATTGGCGGTCGAAGTCGAGGTTGGTCTGCAACAGCGTCGCCTTGTTGTCGGCAAGGTCTGCCTCCTCGACCGAGGTGTCGAGCTGGACGAGCTTCGCCCCCTTCTCGACGTCGGCGCCGCTGTCGAAGGAATAGCCCGTGACCAAGCCGGCCACCTGCGGGGCAACGTCCACGCCTTCGATGGCCACAAGGGTGCCGATGGCCCGCACCCGGTCTATCCAGCTCGCGCTCTCGGCGGGCTCGGCGGTCACCGTGGCCGGTGGCGGCACCATCTTCGCCATGAACTCGCCGATCATCTTCGGCTTGAAGACGAGATTGAAATAACCGACCCCGCCCAGAAACAGGCCGACAATGAGGGCGGCAATGAAGAAGCGCTTGATCATGGCTGATTTAACGGTGCCCCAGACCCGTGACGGGCCGACTGTAAGAGATGCTTCTAGCCTTTAGAGAGGGCAAAATTGTGCGCGCCGTCCGGCGCAGGAGATAAGGGGATAGCGGCCTCTTGGCCGTTTGCAAACCGGTTCAAATGCCACCTTTGGCCCGCGGCCCCGTTCTTAGAATCAGGGCCGGATTTGGACCGAGTCGCGGCCGCTTGGCCCGCTAGGCCATGGTATAAAGGCGCCATGACCATCACGCTCTACGACGTCCAACCCTCACCCCATGCCCGCAAAGTACGGCTGTTGGCGGCCGAGCTCGACATCAAGCTCACCAAGGTCGCTTGCGATCCGCGCATCGGCGAGACGCGCACAGCCGAGTACCTCGCCAAGAATCCGAACGGGCGCGTTCCGACCCTTGAGGAGGACGGCTTCGTTCTCTGGGAATCGCCGGCGATCCTCAAATACCTCGCCGCCAAACGGCCCGACCAGGCGCTTGGCGGAGCGGACCCCAAAGCCCAGGCGCTCGTCGATCAATGGATCTGCTGGTGGGTCAGCGGGCCTGAGGCCACCATCGACGCGCTCGCCTGGGAGCTTCTCATCAAACCCAACGTTCTCACCCAGCCCGGTAACGACCCCGGCATCGTCGCCGACGCCGACGCGAGGATTGACCGCTTTCTTCCGGTGCTCGACAAGCAGCTTAAGGGCCGCGGCTACATCATCGGGCCGCTCACCGTCGTCGATTTTCTCATCGGCCCGCGGCTCGATACCGCTCCCGGCATCCTGCAGTTCGATATCAGCCGGTATGCCAATATCGCCTCCTGGCTCGAGCGCCTGCGCGCCAAGCCTTATTGGAAGGACGCCTAGGAACGGCTCCTGCTGCTAGCAGCCCTTCTTCGCCTCCGCCTTCTTGATGGCGTTCACATTATAGCGCTCGGCGGCGTTGAGCGGCACCTTGCCGGCGGCGTCATATTTGCAGCCGGCATTGCCGAAGAACTTGATCCCCTTCTGGGTATGGAAGCAGTAGCCCCGCTCCTTGTAGATGGTGTTGCGCGCCTCCCAGAGGATCTGGCAGCTCAATTGCTTCAATTGTGCGGACTTGAAATAGTCCTTGTTGGTGCAGCCGATGAGCTCGTAGCAGTTGGCGCGCGCGGGCGAGGGTGAAACGAGCAGGACGGCGAGAGCGGCAGCCACGACCGACACCCCCGCGAGGCTGACGATCCGCTTCCCCCGGCAAGTTCTTTCAAACGAATGTTCAAAGATCATGTCTACCTCCCTGTGCACGTTGGTGATGACGCCGGACGCCGGCGCCTGTTGCCGGACTAGAGACAGCCAAGGCTCTGCTCTGTCTTCTTGATAGCGAGGATGGTGCTGCGATCGGCATGCGACAGCGGGATGTCGCCTTCGTTGTCGTAACTGCAGCCGGCATTGCCGAAATATTTGATGGCCTTGGTGCTCGTGAAGCAATAGCCGTAGGCCTTGTAGATCGAGTTGCGCTGGACCCAGAGATCGAAGCAGGTGTCGGCCCGGGCCGGCGCAATGCCGGCCGCTAAGCCCATGACGGCGGTGGCAAGACCGAGCAGCACCAAAAGTGTCGGCGAACACGTGAGAGCTTTCAGAAAACGCATGGCGACCTCCGTGGAAACAGACGAGCGCCCCGACAATACTTGATTTTGTCTGTCGCCGGAACGACACGAATTTCGTTGCTATCGCGATGTCAGCGCCACTGTGTGTCATGCGCCGACACTGGATAAAGGTCACACAGGCGTCAGCCGCTAATCGCCGAGGAAGCCCCCAAGCGAGCCGGCAATATCGTTGTGGCTGGTAGCGGCCCGGCCCGCTGACGGAGATGCGTCGGCCTCGTCCGGCGGCCGGTTGGTATCCGGAGGCGGCGCCGGAAAGCCGGTGGTGTTGCCGAACAGCGCGTTGGCGAGCTTCCTGTCGAACCCGTAGAGGTCGGTGAAGGTCGACACCTTGCCGGTCTCGTCCACCACGGCAGTGAAATAAGTCATATGCACCGGAATTCGATTATCGAGGGTGACTGCGTCGTTGACGCCCTTGTCCCACAGCTCCTTGACCTGGCTTGCCTGCCATCCCTTGCCTTCGGCGAGAAGCACGTCGGCGAACTGCTCGGGCTTTTCCATGCGCACGCAGTCATGCCCGATCGCGCGCAGCGCCTTTTGGAAGTATTTTTTCCGGTAGGCCAACGTGTCGTGCATGTAGACCGTATGCCTGTTGGGGAACACGAATTTCACCTTGCCGAGAACGTTTTCGGGTCCCCCCTTCTGCGTGAAGGTGAAAGCCTTGATATCCACGCGGTCCCAGGCGACACCGCGCGGGTCGATGGGTTTGCCGTTGTAGCTCACCGAGAGCTTGTGGATCTTGAGGATCGAGTAGTTTTGATCGCGCAAGGGCGGTAGCAGGTTCTCCGTAAGCACAGTCTCGGGCGCGATCCAATCGGGATTGAAGACGACGGTCGTCATGTCGGCGGAGAAGACCGGCGTGGCGTAGTTGAGCGTGCCTACGAGAGTCTTGTCGGCGTAGATCGTCTTCCCGTCCTTGACCACGTACAGCATGAACTCGGGCGAGTTGTTCCAGACATAGAGGCGGCCCAAGTCCTCCGGCATCCAGCGCCAGCGCTCCATGTTGATGACGATCCGCTCGATCGTCACCGTGTTGCTGGCGGTCTTGCCGCTGTCATCGTCGCCAGCGCGGGCGTTCAGCAGCGCCTGGCGGAGCCACACGAACTGCTCGTGCTTGGGATGGAGCGACTGAAGATAGGTATCGGGCGCTCCCGCCGCTTCGATCTCGCTCAGCACAATTTTGGGATCGCGCACGGGCGGCGCTTGATCGAGCTTGTCGCTGAGCTCGGTCGGGTTCAGCCGTCCACCGCGGGCAAAGCGCGCATATTTCAGAATGGCGAGATCGAGCTTGATCTCGGCGAGGGCTTCCGCCTCGGCATTGGCCGGAAGCACGCCCTGAGACGGCAGGT
>DASYIU010000012.1:0-14185 GCA_035997285.1 Methyloceanibacter sp.
GATCCGTGCGACACGCTGTGGAAGGATAGACCCCCGTGCCATCGCATCCGCAGGGCAGAGGGTTGTGAAAGGCGCAAACCGGCGCTATCTGTGGGGCCAGACTTGAGCTCATAGGGGGAGGCCGCCAGCGAAGGGCTTTGCCCCGAGAATGCCCATGCAAAAAGAAGCCTCCAGGGACGGATCGCCGCGCTCGCCGGTCCTGTCCGTCAAGAACGTCTCCTACTGGTATGGATCGAAGCAGGCGCTCGACGATGTGAGCTTCGAGGTCTATCCCGGCAGAGTGACGGCGCTGCTCGGTCCTAACGGCGCCGGCAAGACCACGCTCTTCTCTCTGGTCACGCGGCTGTTCGACGCCCCCGCCGGGCGCATCGAGATCGCCGGCCGCTCGGCGTCGGAATGGGGCTCGAAGGCGCTCGGGCCGCTCGGCGTCGTATTCCAGCAGCCGACGCTCGACCTCGATCTTACCGTCAAGCAGAACCTCCGCTATTTCGCAGCGCTCAGGGGTCTCAAGCGCAAGGACGCCGATGAGCGCATGCTTCGCGCGCTGAAGGCCCTCGACATGGAGGAGCGCATCCAGGAGCGGGTGCGGGCGCTCAACGGCGGCCATCGCCGCAGGGTCGAGATCGCCCGCGGCCTGCTGCACAGCCCGCAACTGCTTCTGCTCGACGAGCCGACCATTGGGCTCGACGTGCCGACGCGCTCGGCAATCGTGCGTCATATCCACGAGCTCGCGCGCAACGACAATATCGGCGTGCTGTGGGCCACGCATCTCTTCGACGAGATCGAGCCCGACGACGATCTGCTCGTGCTCGACCGCGGGAAGATCGTGGCGCGGGGCAAGACCAAGGACGTGGTGGCCGAGACCGGCGCCAAGGATCTCGGCGGTGCCTTCAGGCTCCTGATCGGCGGCGACACCGAGGAGGACGTCGCCGCATGAGCGTCATGCATTATGTCCGCGCCTTCAACGGCATCGTCTGGCGCGAGCTGTTGCGCTTCCTGCAACAGCGCGAGAGGTTCTTCGCGGCCTTGGTCAGGCCTATGATTTGGCTCGTTATTTTTGCCGCGGGCTTCCGCGCGGCGCTCGGCATCTCGATCATCCCGCCGTACCAGACCTACATCACCTACGACGTGTACATCGCGCCCGGGCTGCTGGCGATGATCCAGCTGTTCAACGGCATGCAAAGCTCGCTGTCGATGGTCTACGACCGGGAGATGGGCTCGATGCGGGTGCTGCTCACCACGCCGCTGCCGCGCTGGTTCCTGCTCCTGTCGCGGCTCTTCGCCGGAGTGATCGTCTCGCTCTTCCAGGTCTATGCTTTCCTTCTCGTCGCCTATTTCTGCGGCGTGGAGCTGCCGCTGTGGGGCTACCTCGCGGCGCTGCCTGCCCTGGTCCTGGCCGGCATGATGTTCGGAGCGCTCGGCATGCTGTTGTCCTCGACCATCAAGCAGCTCGAGAATTTCGCGGGCATCATGAACTTCGTGATCTTCCCAATGTTCTTCGCCTCCTCCGCCCTCTATCCCTTATGGAAGATGCGCGAGGGGAGCCTGTGGCTCTATTACATCTGCCTCTACAACCCCTTCACCTGGGCGGTCGAGCTCATCCGCTTCGCCTTCTATCTCGAGGTCAACTGGCAAGCGCTCGGCATCGTGGTCGGGTGCACGGCCTTGTTCCTGGGGCTTTCGTTCTGGGCCTATGACCCGGCCCGCGGCATCCAGCAGCGGAAGGTCGCGGTCGCAGCCGCCTAGGCAACCACCCAACGGGTCAAATCACACTTTAAGCGCTGGTGAAATTGGCGGGATAACGCCGCAAGAGATCGGCGTGGATCGCATCGATCACTTTCCCCTCCCGTTCCGCCTGCGGCACGGCGATGGTCTCGACCGCGACCACGTGCGTCGGTCGCGGCGCGAGCAGCACAAGCTGGTCGGCAAGCAGGATGGCCTCGCGGGCATTGTGGGTGACGAGGATCGCCGTCGTCGGTCGTGCCGACCAGACCTCGAGAAGGAGCCGTCTCAGCCGGTCGGCCGTCCGTTCATCGAGGGACACGAAAGGCTCGTCCAGCAACAAGAGATCGGGCTTGGTGGCGAAGGCGCGGGCGAGAGCCACCCGCCGCGCGATGCCAAGCGATAGCTCCTGGGGATAGCGCGACAGCATGTCGGCAATGCCGAGGGCCTGCGCCAGCCACTCCAAATCCGGCGCCCCGAAATCAGGGGCGGCGACGAGTTCGATATTCTGCTGCACCGTGCGCCACGGCAACAGGCGCGGCTCTTGGAACATGACGCCGATGCGCGCGCCCGCCGGCACATCGACCTCGCCGACGAAGCGGTCGTCGAGGCCGGCGACGATGCGCAACAGCGTGGTCTTGCCGCAGCCGGACGGCCCCATGAGGACCGTCATGCTCTCTTGCGCCACCTCGAGGACGAAGTTGCGGATCGCCGGGACCAGCGTGCCGTCGGCCCCAACGTGCGTCTTGTCCTCGATGCGGATTTCAAACCGGCTTGTTACGCCAGCGCGTTGAATTTCGTTCAATTGGCTGCACCAACAAATATTCGATTGCCAGCATGACGGCGACGAAGGCGAGCGTATAGCCGAGGATCGCTGTTACGTTGAAAAGCTGAAAATTGAGATAAAGCTCGAAGCCGACGCCGTTCGACCGGCCAAGCAGCTCGACCACGAGAACGATCTTCCAGATCAAGGAGATGCCGGAACGCGACGCCGCCGCGAAATAGGGCTGCAACTGCGGCAGGGTGACGTTGCGGAACTTGCTGACGGGCGACAGCCGGTAGGCGCGCGCCATCTCGTCGAGGCCTGGATCGAGGGCGCGGGCGCCTTCGCGCAAGGTGACGATGACATTGGGGATCTTGTTGAGGGCCACGGCGCCGATGGCTGTGGCCTCGCTAAGCCCGAACCAGACATAAGCAAGGATGATGATGACGAGGGCAGGAAGGTTCAAGAGCACGATCAGCCAGGGATCGAGCGCCCGGTTGAGCGCGGGCATCTGACCCATGGCCAGCCCGATGGCGCTGCCGATCAGCATCGCCACCACGAAGGAAGCCACCACCCGCCACAACGTGATGCCGAGCTCGGTCAGGAGGTCGCCATACACGGACTCCATGTAGATGTAACGAAGCACCGCCGCGGGTCCCGGCAACAGCCGGCTCTGCGCAATCTCGGCCGCGATGAACCAGACGAGCAGGAAGCCCGCCACGGAAAGGACCGAGACGAGAGGCCCGCGGAAGAGTCGCGCCCCGTGCATGGCGTCGGATCGGGTGAAGGTGACACTCATGGCTTGCCGCCGTGCCAGAACGTGCCGGGAGCGAGCTCGGTGCCGGGGCCCACGAGCTTCTCGCCGCCAAGCTCGCGCAGGAATTGATAGAGGACCTTGGCGTCGGCCTCGTTCTCGGCCGAGGAACGCTCCGGAATGCCTTCACGGTAGCGGCGCCGCAAGGCCTCGAAGGTGGCGTCGGTGAAGGTGGGATCATTCTCCGACATCAGCGGCTTCAGCCTGTCCCACTCTTGGTTCGAGGTGGCGAGCAGCTCGTCAGCTTTCGCCGCCGCGCGCAGAAACCCTTGCACGCCGTCGGAATGCTCCTTGGCCCAGCTGTCGCTGAACACATAACCGACCATGGCCACCTCGCCCTTGGCGCCAAGCTCGCTCACCACGTCTTCGACCCCGATCAGCTGGGTGAAGCCCTCCGCCTCGAGCCGCGCCGCATAGGGCCAGAAGTCGAGCACGGCATCGAGCTCGCCTTGCTTTGCCCTTTCGTTGAGGAGCGGCGGCGCGCCGAATTCCTGCGTGGTCTCCGTCCGCAGATCGAGATTGGCGGTGCGCAGCGCATAGGCCACGAGCAAGAGCCAGCTCTTGTCGAGGGGTCCGCCGGCCACGCCGAGCCGCTTGCCCTTAAGGTCGCCCAGCGTCTTAATCGGGGACTTGGAGGGCACCATGACGGCGCCAAGTGCCGTGGTGAAGGGCGAGAAGGTGAAGTCGGCACCGCCGCTCCGCTCCCGCGAGACCCACAGCCAGTCGGTGGCGATGACGTCGACCGAGCTTGCTTGCAGGCCCACTGTGGTCGCCTGAGTGCTTGCCAGCGGCACGACGTCGATCTCGATGCCCTCAGCCTTGTCGAGGCCATTGGCATGGATGGTGTCGAGCACCCAACTGACGGTGCCGAATTTGAGCACGCCGACTTTCACCTTGTTCGAAGCCTCGGCGGGCACGGCAAGGGCAAGGCTCGCGATGGCGCAAACCAAGAAAGCTAACTGACCTGACCGCAACGGGCGCTCCTCCACGTTGTTATGGCTCTAATCCAATGACGTTGGGACTGACCAGGCGGGATGCGCACGCAGCTTTGCTGCCGCGGGCGCGGCAAACGCGGCCGTGGCCCTCTGGCGAGGCCCGGAAAATCTTTGGCGCGTAGATCGCGAGAGTGGCGGTGCATAATCTACTGATCCCGGCACACTTGGCAAGGTTCCATCGCCGGATTGCCATCCGCTTGGCACCGTATTGGGCAAATCTTCCCGGCTCCCTTGCACCATCAACTCGGAGCCTTCAGCCGGTAACCGTGGCCGCGCACGGTTTCGAGCAAGGGATCGCGCCCCGGCTTGTCGATTTTGCGCCGGAGCCGCGCGATGTAAACGTCGACGACATTGGTCAGCGGATCCTCGCTATAGCCCCATACCTGATTGAGGATGCGAGTGCGCGAGAACACGCGGCCCGGCGCGCTAATCAGCAACTCGAGGATGGCGAGCTCCTTGGCCGTGAGCTTGATGGTGTCGACGCCGCGTCTCACCTCGAGAAGTTCCCGGTCGAGGACGAGATCGGCCACCTGCAAGATGTTCGAGCTCGGCGTGAAGTTGTGCGAGCGGCGGACTAGCGCCTCCATGCGGGCAAGGAGCTCGTCGAAATCGAAGGGCTTGGTGAGATAGTCGTCGGCGCCCGTCTTCAGCCCCTTGATCTTGTCCTCCAGCGCGTCCATGGCGGTCAGCATCAGGATGGGCGTATGGTCGCCCTGCAGGCGCAGGCGCTGGCAGACGTCATAGCCGTGCATGTCGGGCAGCATCAGATCGAGCACGATGACGTCGAACTCGCCGGATTTGGCGAGGTCGACCCCCTCGCTGCCCGACGAGGCGACGGTGACCCCATGATTTTCGGCGCGCAAGCCGCGGTCGATAAAATCGGCGACGCGCGGCTCGTCTTCGACCAGGAGCACGTTCACGCGGTTGCCTCCAGGGTTTCGGCCGGCAGGGCGACCGTGACCGTGGTTCCTTCGCCCAGGCGACTGGCCATTTCAATCCTTCCTTTATGCGCCTCGACGATGGCCTTGGCGACCGGCAGCCCCAAGCCGAGGCCCTCCTCGTTCGCCGCTGCGGCATTGCCACCCCGGCGAAACCGCTCGAAGATCCGGTCAAGCTCCTCCGGCGGAATGCCGATGCCGTGATCGGAGACGCGCACGGTGACCTCGCCGCCGTCTTTTCCGATCTCGACGTTCACCGCGCCCTTGGACATGGAGTAGCGCACCGCATTATCGAGGAGAACGAGGAACAGCTGCCTCAGCCTCGCGGGGTCGCCACGCACCATGCCATGCGCGGTGCCGTTGGCAAAAGCGATCACCACGGCCTTGCCATGGGCGATCACCTTGGCGTCGCCGCACACCTTCTCGAGCAGCTCGCCGAGATCGATCGGCTGCAGATTGAGGCGCGCGGCGCCAGCCCCCTGGCGGGCAATGAACAAAAGGTCATTGACGAGCAGGGAGAGGTGCTTCGCCTGCTCGACGATGCGGAGGATCGAGCGTTTATATTCGGCCACCCGTTTGTTCTGGCCGCGCAGCGAGATTTCGCCCTCACCGCGGATGATGGTGAGGGGTGTGCGGAGCTCGTGGCTGATATCGGCAAAAAAGCCGCGGCGGGTCTCGTCGATCTTGCGCAAGGAATCGTTGGCCTGGCGAAGCTCCTCGGTGCGCTCGGCCACGTCAGATTCGAGATTGGCGTGAGCGTCTTGCAAGGCTTTCTGGTGGGCTTGCAGATCGCCCGCCATGCTGTTGAAACTCCGGCCGAGATCGGCGAACTCGTCGTGGCCGGAGATGGCGATGCGATAAGACAGATCGCCTTCGGCAAGCTTGGCGGTCCCGCGCAACAGCTCTGCGAGCGGCGCGCGCAATCCCCGCAACAGGAGCATCACGAGCGCCAGAGTGGTGAAAATGGCGAGCGCGGCATGGATCTGACTCCCTCGCTCAAGCCGACTCAAGAGTTGTGCAGCGTCGGCATCTATCCTCACGACTTCGGCGCTTTCGTCGGCCACCGCCACCTCGATCAGCTCATTGAGCTTCTGGTCGATGCCCCCTTTCAGCAGGTCGATCAGCCTTTGCCAGGCGATGTCGGGACGGCCGCGGTTGCGCAGCTGCTCGACTTCGCCGAGCTGATCCAAAGTGTGCTGGAACTCCCCCTCGATCTGAGCCAGGCGCTCAAGCTCGGCGGATTCGGCTTTGCTCTCCTCGGGCGAGACAAGGGCGAGCTCTTTCTCGGAGAGATCCTGCAAGGTTGCGAGATCGGAATCGATGACCTCGTGGAGATAGGCGGCGCCCAAGGGGCGATCGGTGATCCCGGTCAGAAGCGTGTCGGTCCAGGCTTTGAACAGCTGTTGGCTATGGCGGGAAAGCTGCAGCTGGCGCTCGAGCTGCTCATGGGCGATGCGCGAGCGGGTGAGATAGGTGTGGGACTGGGCGACGCCCCAATAGGCGAGCGCCGCAGCCGACAGCGACATGGCGAGGAGCAATCCTGCGGTGACAAGGAGCTTGGTCTGATAACGCATTGATTGTCTCAAAGCCTCGCTGGCCGGGAAGGGCAGCAGATCAGCGTCATCCCTTTGGCGCGGCCGGCGGAGGCCTGCAACGCCGCTGGATAATAGCTCGTTTCTCTATACTGCATTTCCCCTGATACTTGACGGTGTCTTCCCGTCCCCATCATGAATTTTTCATCGTCGCGTCAGGTCCTATTCACGTTGACGTCATGAGAGCCTCATCCCCGCCCAGCCGTAGTGGGGACACAAGCGCCGAAAACGTCTAATTTGGCGCTAGAATCACAATAGCAAGGCTTAGCTTGGGGGGCGGCTATTGGGAGATAATTCAAAAGTACTGCGCGCCGCACAGCATTTGGCGCTGTCCGCTGCGGTCTCTGTACTCGCCGCGGCAGGGCTGACCATCGGCACTGCAAGACCGGCTCACGCCGAGTTTGAGATTCAAGAAGCTGGCATCGAAAAGGGCGAGGTTCAGCTTTCATATCGCGGCGCGGTTCATTGGGGCTTACTGGCGGGGGAGGAGGAACCACCACTCGTTCAGAGCCACGAGTTTGAGGCGCAGTATAGTTTGACGGATTGGTGGCTATTCTCCCTCACGCTCGGCGCTGATCAGCCTGACGGCGAGGATATCGGCGTGAATGCGGTCGAATTCGAGGCTCAGTACCAGTTGATCAAGCGCCAAGGCGACGGTATCGCCCTTGCCATCCAAGGCGGATATGAGAAGGCCATCAACCATGGCGATGAGCAGAACGCCGATGAGATCGGCTTCGGCCCGATCGTCGAGCTGGCCAAGGGGCCGCTGCTGATGACGGTCAATCCCCTCTTCACCGATCAGGTGGGCGATAACCGGCAGACCGACAGCCTCGGCTTCGGATATGGCTGGCGCGCCGAATACGACTTCGCCAAGCATTGGGGACTCGGCGTCGAGATGTTTGGCGAGATCGAGGATCTCGCCAATGCTGGTTCCTTCGACGACCAGAACCACAGTATCGGCCCGACCTTGTTCCTCAACTTAGGCGGCGACGCCGATGAGGGAGATGAGAACAAGGCGCGAAGTGAGGGCGACGCAAAGTTCAGCGGAGCTCCCCAAAAAGCGTTCTCCATGAACGTCGGCGTGCAGTTCGGACTGACCGACGTCACGTCTGATGCCGCGCTGAAGCTCCAGGGCGAGCTCTCCTTTTAAAGAGGAAAGCCCACCGGTTTTTCCCATCTCAATTTCTGGCATGAAGGTCTTCGGCGCTTGCTCGGCCGCCTTTTTTGCCTTGACGAAAGCCCGTCGCCCGCCATCTGATCCTTACGCCATGGTGATAAAAGTTCTCGGTTCAGCGGCGGGCGGCGGCTTCCCGCAGTGGAATTGCAACGGCCGCAACTCCTCTGACGTGCGGCAGGGTGCGGCAGGTCTCAGCCCGCGCACGCAGGCCTCGGTCGCCGTCAGTGCCGATGGCCGCCAATGGGTCTTGCTCAACGCCACCCCAGACCTCAGGCAGCAAATCAACGATACGCCGGAGCTCTATCCCGCCTCCGACGGCGGCCCGCGCAACAGCCCGATCAAGGCGGTGGTGCTTACCAATGGCGACATCGATGCCGTGGCAGGGCTGCTCTCCTTGCGCGAAGGCCAGCCCTTCATGATCTATGGCAGCGCCCGTGTGCTCGATGTTCTTGCCTCCAACACCATCTTCAACGTGCTCGATCCCAAGCTCGTCAAGCGAGTCACCATGGAGCTTGGCAAGCCGTTTGCGGTCGAGGGGCCGTCAGGCCCCGTGGGGATTACGGTCGAGGCTTTCCCCGTGCCGGGCAAGGTCGCGCTCTATCTCGAAGATGAAAAGGCAGGCGCCGATTTCGGCACGCAAGAAGGCGACACAGTCGGCTTGAAGTTGACCGAGACTGCAAGCGGGCGCCACTTCTTCTATATTCCGGGTTGCTCCAAGCTCGACGACGCGCTTCGCGCGCGGCTGGCGGGAGCGCCCATCCTCTTCTTCGACGGTACGCTCTACACCAATGACGAGATGATCGCCCAAGGGCTGCTCAACAAGACGGGCGATCGCATGGGTCATATGAACATGTCCGGAAGGAGCGGGAGCGTCGAAATCCTCCGCCCGCTCAACATCGGCCGCAAGATCTTCATCCACATCAACAATTCCAATCCTGCCTTGCGCGACGGCTCGCCTCAGCGAGCCGCCGTGGAAGGGGCCGGATGGGAAGTCGCCTATGATGGGATGGAGATCAGGGTGTGAATGCATGTGCGGCATCGCCGGCTTCCTCGAGCTAGAGCGCCGCTCGGGCACGCAAGAGCTAGAGGCGATTGCCGGCGCCATGGCCGCACGTCTTGCTCATCGCGGGCCGGACGACAGGGGCGTCTTCGTTGATGCCGAGGCCGGCATCGCGCTTGGATTTGCCCGTCTTTCGATCATCGATCTGTCGCCGGCCGGCGCGCAGCCGATGGTTTCCGCCTGCGGCCGCTACGTCATCACCTATAACGGCGAGATCTATAATGCGGGCGAGCTCCGGCCCGAGCTCGAGGCGCTCGGCCACCGCTTCAGGGGCCATTCCGACACCGAAGTCATCGTCGAGGCGATCGCCGAATGGGGCGTGCGAGCCACGGTCGAGCGCCTCATCGGCATGTTCGCCTTTGCGCTGTGGGACCGGAAGGAGCGCTCCTTAAGCCTCGTGCGCGACCGGCTCGGCATCAAGCCGCTCTATTGGGGGAGGCAGAACGGGCGCATCGTCTTCGCCTCCGAGCTTAAGGCCTTGGAGGCGCTCCCGGGCTGGCGCCCTGAGCTGAACGTCGATGCGCTCGCGTCCTATCTCAGGCTCGCTTATGTGCCCTCTCCGCACGCGATCTATCGCGGAATCGAGAAGCTTGCGCCAGGCCATGGCGTCACCATCGCGGCTGACGGCAAGGCGGCGACGTGGGCTTACTGGACGCTTGCCGATGCCGTCAGAAGAGGACAGGAGGCGCCTCTCGAGGTGAGCGACACGGAAGCCGCCGACGCGCTCGAGGCACTGCTGGGCGATGCGGTGGCGCGGCGGCTCGTCGCCGACGTGCCGCTCGGCGCGTTTCTCTCGGGCGGCATCGACTCCTCGACGGTTGCGGCGATGATGCGGGCGAAAAGCAATGCGCCGGTCCGGACCTTTTCGATCGGCTTCAACGAGGCGGGTTATGACGAGGCGCCCCATGCGCGCTCCGTCGCCCGCCATCTCGGCACCGAGCATACCGAGCTTTATGTCTCTCCGCGTCAGGCCCAGGACGTCATTCCCGCTCTGCCCGAGATTTACTACGAGCCCTTCGCCGATTCCTCGCAAGTGCCGACCTATCTCCTGTCCAAGCTCACTCGCCAGCACGTCACGGTGGCGCTGTCAGGAGACGGGGGCGACGAGCTGTTCGCGGGCTATACGCGGCACCGGTTTGCGCGCGCCTTGGCGAGTGTGCCTGAGAGGGCGGGAAGGGGCCTCGCCTGTGGCCTCGGCCTCGCAGGGCCCACGTTATGGGACCGCGTGTTCAGCGTGCTCCCGGCGAAGAGGCGCCCCTGGCTTGCCGGCGACAAGATGCTCAAGGCTTCCGCCATGCTGCGCGGCGGAGAGGGTGCCTATCGGAGCCTGGTCAGCGCCTGGGACGAGCCGGAGAGGATCGTCAAGCAGGGACGCGAGCTGCACGGCCCGATCTTCGATCCGGCCATTGCCGCTTCTCTGCCCGACGGGCTCGACCGCATGCAATATCTCGACACGCTGACCTACCTTCCCGACGACATCCTCGCTAAGGTCGACCGTGCCAGCATGGCGGTGGCGCTCGAGGTGCGCGTTCCCATTCTCGATCACCGCGTCGTCGAGCTTTCCTGGCGTCTGCCGGCGCGCTTCAAGATGCGGCGCGGCAAGGGCAAATGGCTGCTCCGGCAGGTGCTATACCGTCACGTACCCAAGGCTCTCGTCGAGCGGCCAAAGACGGGCTTCGCCATTCCCATCGGGAGCTGGCTCAGAGGGCCGCTTAAGCCTTGGGCTGAGGAGCTCTTGACGGAGAAGCGTCTTGCCGAGGGAGGGCTGCTCGATCCGGCGCCGATCTTGGCGCGCTGGCGCGAGCATCTCGATGGACGCCGCAATTGGCATGCGCCGTTATGGACCGTGCTGATGTTCCAGGCTTGGCGCGAGGCGCGCGGAATCTAAAACCTAGCTCGCGCGGCCGCTGCGCAGCTCGCCGAACACTACGACATTGTCCAGTCGCGATTCGGCAACCATTTTGGCGGCGCCGCTGGCGGCGATCGACCAATAAGCCTCGATGCGCTCGGCGAAGGGCCGCGACCGCTCAGCGAACAGCAGCTCTCCTTGCGTCCCGGCCTCCTCGCGCAGCGCCTTGTGGCGCTTGTGGCAACGCTTCAAAAAGGCGGCGGTCTCGTCGGGACTTCCAAACGTCATGGTCGGGGTGGAGACGAGCCGGCCGAGTAGAGAGATGTCGTGGTCGTCGCCAAGGACCTGCGACAGCGACCGCGCGGCCTCCGCGCGTGCCGTCAGCTCCGACGGCCAGCACGGCGCGAGCAGTTGCATCTGCCGCCAATGATGCTGCACGCCCTTGCGCCACTCATGCACATCCTCGTCGCGGTCGGTGGCCAAGCCATCCTTGAAGCATTGGCGGGTCGTGCGATAGCAGCGCCGCAAGCCCTTGGTGAGCGAGCGAAAGTCGTCGGGATAGACGGCGAGGCCGGCGAATGCCGGACGAAGCTCGAGCAGGCCGCGCATGGCATCGGAGGCTGCGCTCCGCTCAAGGTTCTGCTCCGCCGCGTGCCGGCGCTTCTCGAGCCAAGCGCGCAAGGAGTGGATCGGTCCTTGGCCAGGTCCCTTCTCGGTCTCGCGGTCGAGCTTCTCCACGGCGTCGATCAGGGCATGGGCGTCGCGGGCGGGGGCAAGCCCCCGGGCGATGGCGGCGAGCCGATCGGTCAAATTGGCGAAGGCCGGCTCCGGCATCCCGGGCCGGGCGAGGAGAAGGAGCGAGCGGAGCCGTTTCAGGCATTTGCGGGCGCTGTGGACCCCGCTATGGCGGTCAGGCGGCGTCGAGAGCGAGCCATGGGCGAGATCGAGCTCGGCGAAAGCCACGCGGCGCAACGCCTCGCTCATTGGAATCGCCGGATCGAGACGATAGCTCATCGACGCCCCTTCGCTCTCACTGGAACCGCCCCGGGCGGATGATCCTCGCCCGAGGGGCTGCCGGTCAAGGACACAACGCGCGAGTTCAGCCCTGGGGACATCCTGTGGATAAATTTCGCCACGGCGCGGTGGCCGCAAGCCAGTTTTGGGCCCGCTTCTCAGGGTCTTGGCTTGTCATAATATCGGTCATGGCGGCGACCGAATCGGCGCCTGAGGCGAGCACCATAGGGGCCCGCTCCAGGGTGATGCCACCAATCGCTACCAGCGGGCAGTTGAGTTTGGCACGCCATTCGGCGATTCGGGGTAGGCCTTGCGGGGGCCAGGGCATGGCTTTCAGCGTGGTGGCATAGACCGGGCCGAGGGCGACATAATCGGCCTCGGCGGCAAGTGCCGTCTCCAGCTCCGCGTGGCTGTGGGTGCTGACGCCGATTCTCACTTTCGCGGCCCTGATGGCGGAGAGGTCGGCGGCAGCCAGATCCTCCTGGCCGAGATGCACAAACGGGACTCCTGCGGCGATCGCCTCGCGCCAATAGTCGTTGACGACGAGCCGGCACCGATGCGCCGCGCAAAGTGCTGCGGCTTTCTTGATCTCGGCGCGGACGACGCTCGCGTCCTTATCCTTGATGCGGAGCTGCACGAGCCTGATGCCCTGAGGCAGAAGGCGGGCGAGCCAATCCGTGTTGGGGACGATGGGGTAGAAGGGATCGAGTGCGGCCAAGACCGAGACCGAGCGTGAGCGATTAGGATGCGTGATCGATCTTGAAGAAGGGCGTGCCGGCGAGAGGGGTCGACGGTGAGGCCATGTCGCGCGGCTCGATCAGGCCCGCCTCGAAGGCGAGCCGCCCGGCCTCGACGGCTTTGGCGAAGGCCTCCGCCATCTTTACCGGATCGCCGGCCTTGGCCACGGCGGTGTTGAGCAGCACTCCGTTGTAGCCCATCTCCATGGCCTCGGCCGCATGCGAGGGCGTGCCGATCCCGGCATCGATGAGAAGGGGCGTGTCGGGGAAATAGGCGCGGAGCGTCTTCAGCGCGTCCTTGTTGGTCAGCCCGCGCGCCGAGCCGATTGGGGCCGCCCACGGCATCAGCACGGCGCAGCCTGCGGCGATGAGGCGCTCTGCGGCGCTCAAATCCTCGGTGGTATAGGGCAGCACCTCGAAGCCGTCTTCGGTGAGCGCGGCGGCGGCCTCGACGAGACCGAATAGGTCGGGCTGCAAGGTATCGTCGTTGGCGATGACTTCGAGCTTGATCCAGTTGGTGCCGAATAGCTCGCGCGCCATCTTAGCCGTGGTGATCGCCTCTTTGGCGGTGCGGCAGCCGGCGGTGTTTGGCAACACGCGGCACCCGAGCTCCTCGATCAGCGCCCAGAAGCCCTGACCGGTGCGGGCACGCGCCGACTCCCGCCTGAGCGAGACGGTGACGATCTGCGCACCCGACGCCTCCACCGCCTGTCGCAGGCACTCAGGCGAAGGATAGTGCGCCGTTCCGAGCAGGAGATGCGAGGCGAATTGGGCGCCATACAGGGTGAGCATCAGCCGCCCTGCCTCGGCGCCACGATCTCGATCTCGTCGGCGTCGGTCAACGGCGTCTCCTCGCGCGAGGCGGCGGCGACGAAGCTGCCGTTCAAGGCGGTGGCGATCTTCGCCTCGGCAAGGCCGAGCCGGGCGCAAAGCTCATCGAGGTTTTTGGCGTCGGTGGCGAAAGGCTCACCGTTCAGCAGGACTTTCAAGAAACACCTCCGGGTCCATCGCGCCCGTCTCGAGATAGGCGGCAACAAGCTCGGCCAGCGCGGGGGCAAGGAGAAACCCGTGCCGGTACAAACCGTTCACGTAGATATAGCCTTTCGCGACGATAATCCTAGGCCGATTGTCGGGGAAAGCAGGCCGCGCACCCGCACCCTGCAGCACGATCTCGGCCTCGGCGAAGGCGGGATTGAGCGCATAGGCCGCCGACAGAAGATCGAGCGCCGAGCGGAGCGTGATGGGGCCCGTCTCCTCGCTCTCGATCGCCGTGGCGCCGATCATGTAGAGGCCGTCTCCCCAGGGAACGACATAGAGCGGAAAGCGCGGATGCAAGAGCCGCACGGGTCTCGCCAGATCCACCTCGCGGCTCCTCACCACGATCCTCTCGCCGCGCACGCCGCGAAGCGAGGGAAGCTTGTCTTTGGCGGCAAGGCCGCGGCAATCGACGACGATGCCGGCGTCCTTCGGGGGCTCGCCCTCGCCGAAGCGGATGCTGACACCTTCCGCTTCAACCCGCTCGAG
>DASYIU010000013.1:0-8092 GCA_035997285.1 Methyloceanibacter sp.
CCTCGGGCTTTCGTCGGGTCGCGCACGCCGTAGACGATGGCATGGCCCTTGGCGCGACGGGCCGTGCCTCAGGTTCTTCCAACATTTCCGGCGCCAAGAATCGTTCCTCATAACCCCACCTCGCTCGCCGCTTGCCGCCGGCAAGCCCCGTATCCTGTTCAGATTTGCTGTTGCTTTGAACATGGATGCTCTCGTATCATCAGTCCGATCGATGATATCGATGACGAGTATCGACCACGCCAATTTAGCCAGGCTCGACCTGAACCTCCTGGTCGCCTTTGACGCGCTGCTCACCGAGCGGAGCGTCACTCGCGCCGCGGCCCGTATCGGGCTCGGCCAATCTGCCATGAGTCACAATCTCGCCCGGCTCAGGACGCTGTTCGGCGACGAGCTTCTCACGCGCGGCGCCGACGGCATGCGGCCGACCCCGCGGGCGCTCGCGCTTGCCGATCCCGTGCGCGTGACGCTATCGCAGATCCAGGCGGCGGTGCTGCAGCGGGAGGCCTTCGACCCCTCGACCGCGGACCGGGTGTTCAAGATCGGGCTTGCCGACTCCATCGAGGTCGCGGTGATTCCGGGCCTCGTCGCACGCCTGCGCCAGGAGGCGCCAGGCGTCGGATTGCGCCTTCGCTCCATCAACCGAATCAGCATCCTGGGGGAGCTCGACGCCGGCACGCTCGATCTCGGCATCGGCGTGTTCAACCAGGGGCAGATCCATCACAAGCGCCGCCCGCTCTACACCGACAACTTCATCTGCCTGTTCAACCCCGCGCAGCTCAATCTCTGCCCGCCGATCTCGCTGGAGGACTACTTAAGGGTGCCGCACGTGCTGACGAGCCTCACCGAGGACACTCACGGCGCGGTCGACGAGGCGCTCGCCAAGCGCAAGCTCAAGCGCATCATCGCGTTGACCACCCCGGGGTTTCTCGCCGTGCCTTTCGTCGTGCGCCGGGCGCCGGTCATCACCACCATGCCGTCGAAGCTTGCACGCTATTTCGCCGAGGCGTTCGGGCTCGCCACGAGCCCCGCGCCCATCGAGTTGCCGACCTTCACCATCTCATTGCTTTGGCATGCGAGCTTCGACCAGGATCCGGGGCATCTCTGGCTGCGCCAGACGGTGTCGGGGCTGGCCGCGGAGGTGGGCTTGGAGCTTTGAGAGCCGGTAAGCCGATGTGGACAACTTCGATTTGGCGGCTTGTGCGGTTTATATTGGCTTCATCATTGCCGCCTTATCGATTCGTGTAAGCTTGGCGTTAGCGAGACTTTGCCTGATCAACCTGGCTGATCGAAGGAGGTCGTCCCATGGCTGCGAGCACAGCATCCGGGAAGGGAAGCATGTCGGCGTCAAACAAAGCACGCTGCGACGCCTTGAGTGAGGTCTTGGCGGATAGTTGGTGGGCGGTAGGCCTGCGCGGCATCTTGGGCATCCTGTTCGGCCTGATCTGCTTGCTGACGCCGGGCGTTGCCGTCGAAGTGTTCGTCATCCTCTTCTCCGCCTACATGCTCGTCGACGGCGTGTTCGCCATCGTCTCCGGCATCAAGGCGGCGCGGAGCGGCGAGCGCTGGGGCCTGCTCATCCTCGAAGGCATCGTCGATCTCGCGGCTGGCGTTGTCGCCTTTCTTTGGCCAGCGATCACGCTTGTGGCGCTCATCTGGATCGTCGCCGTTTGGGCGGTGGTCTCCGGCGTGCTCATGCTCAGCGCCGCCTTCACCCTCAACATCGATCACGGCCGCTGGTGGCTTGCGCTGGGCGGCATCGCCTCGGTCATCTTCGGCATCCTCTTGGTCATCGAGCCCTTGATCGGCGCCGTGGTGCTAACGCTGTGGATCGGCGCTTACGCGCTGGTGTTCGGCGTGTTCCTGCTCATCGTCGCCTTCCAGCTTCATTCGCGCAAGGAAGAGCGGGATCGCCGAGCACCTGCAGGGGCAAAGAAGGCGTAAGGCACGCGCTTCATCGCCGGGGTGACGCATGCTTTGGAGCAAAGGCGTGCGCGGCAGAGTTTATCTCCCATGGTGACCGGCGTCCCCAAGGTCAGCCTCCCCTCGGGCGAAGCCGTGCCGCAGCTCGGGCAAGGCACCTGGGGCATGGGCGAGAGCCGGCGGAAGCGCCAAGAGGAGGTGGCGGCGCTCCGGCTTGGTCTCGATCTCGGCATGACGCTGATCGATACCGCCGAGATGTATGCCAATGGCGGCGCCGAGGAGGTCGTGGCCGAGGCCATCGAGGGGCGCCGCGACGAGGTCTTCCTGGTCACCAAGGCGCTGCCCGAGAATGCCACGCGCGCCGGCACCATCGCCGCTTGCGAGCGAAGCCTGAAGCGGCTGCGCACTAACCGCATCGATCTCTATCTGCTGCATTGGCGCGGACGCATCGGCCTCGAGGAGACGCTTGCCGCCTTTGCGGCGCTGATCGAGGCGGGCGCCATCCGCCTCTGGGGCGTCAGCAATTTCGACGTCGGCGATATGGAGGAGCTCCTCGCGCTTCCCGGCGGGGACGCCTGCGCCACCAATCAGGTGCTCTACAATTTGCGGCGCCGCGGCATCGAGTACGGTCTGCTGCCCTGGTGCCGCGGCCGCAGCGTGCCGATCATGGCCTATTCGCCGATCGAGCAGGGGCGGCTGTTGCGCGAACGGACGCTCACGTCGGTCGCTGTGCGCCACCGGGCAACGCCGGCTGAGATTGCGCTCGCCTGGGTGCTCAGGCAGACCGACATGATAGTGATCCCCAAAGCCGCCAACGAGGCGCATGTGCGGGAGAACCGCGCGGCGCTCGACCTCAAGCTGACCGATACCGACCTTGCCGAGCTCGACCGCGGCTTCCCCCCGCCCCGCGGCCCCCGCCCGCTGGAGTTGCTGTGAACGGCTGTCATCAGGGCGTCACGCAATTTCGCTGTTGAGGATGGAGCCTGTCGCCTACGAGTCGCCACATGCTCGATAAAACCTGGCCTTGGATCCTGCTGTTCGGCGCCATCCTGCTCGAGGTCGCGGGCATCACCTCGATGAAGCTCTCCCGGGGCTTCTCCGAGCCGCTTTCCTCTCTCGCCGTTCCCGTGTTCTACGTGTTCTCGGCTCTTGCCGTGATCCTGGCGCTGAAGCGGCTCGAGCTGTCCATGGCTTACGCCATCTGGTCCGGCGTCGGCACGACGCTCGCGGCCGCGATCTGCATGGCCTATTTCCGCGAGCCGCTCACGCTGTTCAAGATGGCCTCGCTCGCGCTGGTGATCCTCGGGATCGTCGGCCTGTCGCTCGGCGCGAGACACACGAACTGACGGGCAGTCTTATCCCCGCTAACATACCCCGATGGACGGTCTCATCGGCCAGAGCGACGGCGCAATCCGCCTCGCCATCTTCCTCAGCGTCTTTCTCGTGATGGCGCTGATCGAGCTCGGCTGGCCCAAGCGGGCACTTCACGCCTCGAAGCGAAGGCGCTGGCTCACCAATGTCGGCATCAGCGTCACCGGCAGCATCGTGCTCAGGCTCATGGCGATGCTCGCGGTGCCCATCGCGGCAGTGGCGGCTGCGCTCTATGTTGAACAGCACCAGATCGGGCTCCTCAACCACGTCGCCTGGCCGGTGTGGATCAAGACAGTCACGGCCCTCTTGGTGCTCGACCTCGCCATCTGGGCGCAGCATCTGGCCTCACACAAAATCCCGCTCTTCTGGCGGCTGCACAAGGTGCACCATGCCGACCGCGACATCGACGTGACCACGGCGGTGCGCTTTCATCCGGTCGAGATCGCGCTCTCCATGCTGTGGAAGATCGTGGTGGTGGTGCCGCTCGGCGCGCCGCCGCTGGCGGTGTTCCTGTTCGAGGTGATCCTCAACGCCTGCGCCATGTTCAACCACGCCAATATCGCGCTCCCCGCCTGGCTCGACGGCGCCTTACGCTTGGCTATCGTCACGCCGGACATGCACCGTGTGCATCACTCGGTGCTCTGGCGCGAGCACGATTCCAATTACGGCTTCAATCTCTCGCTATGGGACCGGCTGTTCCGGACCTACACGGCTGAGCCTGAGAAGGGCCACCGGGGCATGACCATCGGGCTCACCCCCTACCAGAGCGCGGCGCCGACCAAGTTCGGTTGGTCGCTCCTCCTACCGTTCCGCAGAAATGCTGCCTCAGCAACATCCTCCCGCTCCCCCCTTGTGGGGGAGCACGATCGTCGAAGACGATCGGAGGGGGGTGAGTAGCAGGTTCGGAATTCGTCGCTCACCCTACCCTCCCCCACAAGGGAGGAGGGGGAGCCCGGGCAGCCGAAGGAACGGGGCGGCGGAGCCGCCTAGAAGAAGCTCATGGGGAAATAGCGGAGGAACAGCTCGTCATAGCGCCCGGAGGCGTGCACCTGCTCCAGCGCATAATTGAGGATCTCGGCGAGCTGGCGGTTCCCCTTCTTCACCGCGATGCCGACGCCCTCGCCAAAATATTTCGTGTCGAGATAGGGGCCGCCACGGAACTCGCAGCAGCCGTCGCTCGTCACCCCGTTGATCCAGAAGGTGAGCCCGATCCCGTCGCCGAAGACGAGATCGATGGCGCCTCCCTTCAGCGCCTTCTGCGCATCGTCGGCGGTGTCGAAGGTGGCGATCGCCGCATCGGGGAAGAACATCTTCAGGTAGGCCTCGTGGCCGGTGCCCTTCGCCACGCCGATCTTCTTGCCCTCAAGTGCCTCGGGGCGGATATCCTTGAGCTCGTTTTCCTTGCGCGCCGCGAAGCGCGCGGGTGTGGCGTAGTAGCGGGAGGTGAAGTCCACCTTCTCGAGCGACTCCGCGCTGATGCGGATGGAGGCGATGGCCGCATCGGCCTCGCCCTTGTCGAGGCTGGGGAAGAGCTCCTCCCAGTCTACCGCCTTGACATCGCACTGGACCTGCAGGGCCTCGCAGATGGACTTGGCGAGATCGACGTTGAAGCCGGTGAGGGCGCCCACCTCGTCGAAATAGTGGAAGGGCGGATAGTCGCTGTCGGTGACGAAGCTCAGCTTCTCGAGCCCGTGCATGTCAGGCTTGGGGCGCAGAACGTCGCCTTGCCAGGTGTCGGGTACGATCTCGTTCCTGGCTTGCGCCAAGGCGGGCGCAGGCGTCAGCCAAACGAGCCCAAGCGCAAGCGCGGCAGGCCCTAAGGGCACCGCAGCGGACCATCTCGCCTTACCGGAATGACCGCCAGTCTCTTCGATCATGCTGCTCTCTTAACGCGGCTTGGTCCTTTCTGCCAGCCTGAAGTGACACGCGAAGATTGTACAACTAGTAATTACATCTCTACACAACTAAGTGCAGCTCGAAGTCGTGCAACAGTTATTGCGTCTCTTCTCAAAATTGCAAATACTATGCGGGAAAATGTGGGGGTGTTTCCGTGTTGCTTGTGGCGGAAAATCGCCGCATCGAGAGGCGGCTCGCGCGCTTAAGCGCGCCCCGCGCCCTCTCCCCGAATCCGAATATCGCTTCCTCCTCGGCCGCGTCATCGATGAAGCCACATTGGCGCGGGCAAGCGCCATCGCGCTGCGTTGGGGGGTGCATCCGCACGAGGTCTTGATTGCCAATGGCTGGCTCGCCGCTGACGATTATTACCGCGCGCTTGCGGAAATTTGCGGCGCCCCATTCAAGGCCGAGCGCCAGACGTCAGGCGCGAGGATGAAGCGCGCGCGCCGGGCGCGCTCCTTGAGCAAGCCGCTGGCAAGACACTGGCGCGTCGAGGACCGCCCCGAACGCGACCAGTTCCGCCGCGCGCTCCATGCCTTCCGCGACGGTCCCCCCAACCTCGCCACGGTGCAAGCCAAGCTCAATCTCTATAACGCCTCAGACAATTGGCTGACGCGGCAATTCACCATCGAATATTGCGCCCTGTTCGATGCGCTTCTGCCGGCGCTCGACCGGCTGAAGCTGCCCATCCCGCTCGGCGGGACGTCGAACCATTTCCGCGCGTCGGCGCTGAAATGGCTCATGGCCTGGGACCCGTTCAACGTCACCGAGGACGCCGACCTCGGCATGCGGCTGGCGCGGAGCGGCTATCGCTGCCAGGTGCTTCAGTCCACCACTTATGAGGGAGCGCCGCGCCGCTTCATGTCGTGGCTGCGACAGCGCACCCGCTGGCTCAAAGGCTATGTGCAAACCTGGCTCGTGCATTTGCGCTCACCGAGGACACTCTGGCGCGAGCTTGGGCCGGTCGGCTTCTTCGCCTTTCAGATCACGGTCGGGGGCACGGTGCTGTCAGCGCTCGTCCATCCTGGTTCATGCGCTTCTCGGCTTCGAGCTCGCACGCGGCGGCCTGCTCGCACGGTGGGCAAAGCCGACTCTCCAGATCAGATGGCCAGGCCGCGCGACAGCCTCTATCGTGCGCTCAAGGGAGCCTGTCGGTCGGAAATGCCATGCAGAATCAGAATCGCACGGCGCTGCTCGCTACCGACGGCGTCATAGGCTTTTGGTTGGGCTACGGCGTTGCCTTCCTCCTCCTGCACCTCCTGCTTGCGCCCGGCCGCCGGCTTCAAGATGCGCTCGAGGCGGGTTATACACTTGTTATAATTGGTTTTATTTTACATATGTTGCATGCATGTCGCGGTGCGGATGTGGGGCCAGCGCGGATGCATGCCATCAAACGGACCACATTCGTATGCTTCAATATCGCTTCGACTCTGACTCAATTTTGGGATGCAGCTTGCGAACCGTTAGGTTTCGAGCACGCTAGAAAAAACGGGGATAACATGATCACTACCCTTAAAGTAGTAGCGGCTACCGCTCTGATCGGCGCGCCCCTTTCTGTGTCCACGCCCGCCTCCGCGGGTCATGGGAATGAGTTGGGAGCTGGGCTTCTTGGACTCGGAATAGGTGCTGTGGTCGGCAGTGCGCTCACGCCGCAAACTGTCTATGTGGCTCCGCCACCCCCATCCGCCCCCTCCGGCCTATTACGGCCCGGCGTCTTATGGACCACCACCTTGGAGCCCTGCCTGGTATAGCTATTGCCGCAACCTTCATGGCCCTTACTTCAATCCGCACACGGGCTACTTCCAAGGGGAAGACGGCGGCTGGTACTTCTGCCAGTAGGGCGATTCGAGGCGGGGCTGCCTCAGGGCTCGCTATTCAATACCGCTCGCTCGGCATCTTCGAGCTCGGCAAGATCATCGCCTAGGGGGAACACATGACCATACGTGTCGAGGGTCATGGCAATTGAGGCGTGGCAACTATCTGACGCGTTTTCGGCCTACTGCCACAGAATCTGCGCCCTCGGGCCTGCCTAAGAGAACAAGCAGAACAACGATGAGAACGACCCCTAGAATGCCTGCGGGGCCGGTCCCCAGGCCGCACCGTGCGGCCAACTTGGCAGTGCAGCGATTAAAAGCACCAAGCCCGGAGCGCTAAGCGGTAAAATTCCTCAATTGTCTCATCGCCAGGTTTCGGCTGGATTCGGGGCGTCTCGTCTGTAGATTTAGAGGCAGCTCGTTCACTAGGTCGAGGTGGTTGGGATTGCGCGCCGGCGAATGCGTGGGCCATTAGCTGCCCAAACTCTTGAGTCTGCTGCGCGTACCATTTCATCTGGGATTGCACGTAACGCGTTTGTAGCGTCACCAATTCCTGAAGGTCCCTAGCCTGGGCAACCTCTCTCGCCAAGCTGAAGGCAGCATCGGCGTTCTCTTGCGCGAATTTGGCGGCCCGCTCGCGGACTTCGTTGAAGCCGGAAGCTGCTGTGTTTGATGACGGTGGCGACCAGGCGTTCATGGCCTGTGAGACGCCCTCCATGAATTGGAGATATAGCTTGCGTGCGCGCTCGACATTCTCTTCAGCGAGTTGGCGCAACTCTCGGGGAATTTCGAACTGTTGGTCTCGTGGCATGGCCGGTTCCTCGCGTGATGGCTCTCCTGCTAACCTTAGCGCACCACGGGGTCTACCGTCGCGCCAGCTCGAAGTTGATTGCCCCGAATTCCAGCCAATGTTAGCTTACGATAATGAAGTGGGAGCCATCGCTAGCGGGCCAGTGTTCCGCCGCGTGACGCGACATGGGCAGGTCGGCACCGAGGCTATGACGGCCACGGTATAGCCCTGGTGGTTAAGCGCGCCGTGTTTCGAGCTGCACTCGCGGACGGGTCTACCAAGCGAGAGGCTTACTCCGTAG
>DASYIU010000014.1:0-6873 GCA_035997285.1 Methyloceanibacter sp.
GACGGCAGCGAGGAGGAGATCGACCTGCTGGTCTATGCCACGGGCTTCAGGCCGAGCTTCCCCTTCATGGATCCTTCCTACATTCTCGGCGAGGACGGCTCCTCCAAGCTCTTCATCAACACTTTTCATCGCGAGCTCGACGATTTCTTCGTTGCCGGATTGTTCGAGCCGGCGGAGGGCGGTGTCTGGCAGCTCGCCGATTATCAGGCGCGGTTGATCGCAAGCTTCATCGTCGCCTGCACGCACGATGAGAAGCGCGCTTCCTGGTTCCGGACACTGAAGGCGCGTGCCACGCCCGATATCGGCCACGGCATCAGCTACCGGGCGACGCCATGGCACAAATTCGAGATCCAGCACTACCGCTTCCGTATGTACATGAAGCGGCTCTTGAAGAGGTTGGGCGCCTCCGCCGAGCTGCCCCTCGCCGGCTCAGCTACGGCGAGCCCCCAAGCCCAGAGGGGGCGCGAGAAGCTCAAGCTCGCCTCCTGATGCTGTAACGTCCTTGGGCGGCGCCCGCCGTCACCATTCTCGCAGATAGGCGCGCGATAGACCGACTCCCGCATCTTGGCGGCGGGTAGATTGAGGAACCAGTCTTCAAGCATCGCTGGGGCGTTCCCTCGAAAGGGGCGGCGAAGAATGGCCACAGTGCCGATGCGGTTCCTGTGTCGGCTCAGCTCCGCTGTTTCGCCGGGCGGCGAAGCTCGCGCGCGACGAGCCGGGGCGCCACGGCATTGAGCAGGAAGAGGGCGCGCAAGAAGGCGGGCTTCACCACCGTGTGCTTGCGCGCCGCAACACCCGCGAAGATCGTCTCGGCGGCCTCTGCCGTTGAGAGCGTCGGCGCGAGCGTCGGGCTCGCGGCAGGGACGTGCTCGCGGCTGCCGGGATTGTGCTCCCAGTAGGGGCTGTCGACCACCCCGAGCACGACCAGCGTCACGGTCAGCCCCGAGCCTTTCACGTCGGCACGGAGCGCCTCGGTAAAGCCGCGAAGGGCGGCGCGTGCGGCAATGTAGGCAGCCGCATTCGGCCAGGCGACATAGGAGGCGGGGGAGGTAATGCAGGCGATGGCGCCGCTCCTTCGCGCGAGCATCTTGGGCAGGAAGACACGGGTGAGGTTGAAGGCCGCGAGATAAGGCACCTCGATCATGGCGAGCGCCTCTTCCGCCGTGGTCTCGATCAGGCGCAGCCAACGGCCGCCGCCGGCGTTGTTGATCAGAATATCGGGGGTGCCTGCCTCGCTTGCGATTCTCGCGCTCACCTCCTCGATGGCGCCGGCGTCGGCGAGATCGACAGGGTAGGCGGACGCAGAGCCGCCGTCCTTACGAATGACGTCCGCCACGACCTCGAGGCGTTCGGCGTTGCGGGCGAGCAGCAGGACGCGGGCGCCGCTTGCGCCATAGCGTCGCGCCGTCGCCTCACCAATGCCGCTCGAGGCCCCGGTTACCAGGACCAGGTTGGCCGCCATTTGCCTTCCTTTCCTCACGCCCAAGCTGCTGGGGCGCGCGCACCGCCATCTTTCTGCCCGTTTCAAGTAGAAGCGAGACTGTGGCACAAACGCTACAGGGTAGGCCGATCGTCTAACTGCTCCAGTAAAGATACTGGCGCTTACCCCGCGTCGCGATATCTTAGCGTGTCTTGGCCGTTGGTGAGGGAGGTGTTCTAATGAGGTCGTATCTGCGCGTAGGCGCGTTAGCATTAATGGCGGCGGGGCTGTGCCTGATCCAGGGCGCGCCGGCGTCGGCGGGCTGTATCGGCCTGTCCGGAACCGCTGATGGATTCGATAAGGAGACCGCCGTTAGCCGCGCGCAACTCGCCCTGTCGGACTATGTCAAAGAGTACAAAGCGACAAAGAAGCTGGGCGCTGTCACTATCAGCGCTATGCGCGCAAAGCCCCAGCCTTATTGGCGCGATGCCGTGAGCGACAATATGTTCTACAAGCCCGACATCGTGAATGCGAAGTCCTACACGATTTGCTGGACGGGCGTGGTCTCGCCTTACGTCTGCACCTCCGGCGCCAAGGTTTGCTGGTAATCTGAAAGACCCTGCATCGAGCCCGAGGGGGTAACCCCCGGGGCCGATCCCTGTTGTGCAGGGCGGTGACTCGGCGCCCCCTTTATTGGGCCGGCACCAGCGAGATCTTCTCCGGCCGCGTCATGAAGAACAGCATCGGCACGATGGCCAGCGTTACGGTGGCGATGAACCAGAACAGGTCGTTGAAGGCGAGCATCTGGGCCTGGCGGGCGATTTCATAGGTAATGAGCGGCGCTGCCTGTGGAGAGTAGGGGCTAAGCCCATGCTCGGCGAGATAGGGAACGAGCGCCTGGTTGTAGGGCGTGATATGCGCCGAGAGCTCATTCCAATGAATCTGCGTCTGCCTCACGAACAGCCAGCTCACCACCGCGATGCTCGCTGAGCCGCCGATGCCTCGCATCAGGGCGTAGATGCCGGAGGCTTCGTCATATTGGACCTTGGCAATATTGCCGAAGGTGATCGCGGTCAGCGGCACGAAGAACAGCCCGGTGCCGATGCCCGCCAGTATCCCAGGGAGCGCGATGCCCCAATAGTCCACGTACAAGGAGAAGTGCGACATGAGGATGGTGCCGAGCGCGGTCATGGCGAGACCGGCGACGACGAGATAGCGTGCGTCGAACAGGCGGATGAGGATGCCGCCGGTGATGGCCAGAGTGAGCGCGCTGACCAGCGCCCGAGGGATGAAGAGACTTCCCGCCAACGCCGGCGGGTAGCCGAGTAGCCGCTGGCTGAACAGCGGCATAATTGCCATCCAGCCGAACAGGCTGATGCCATAGGCAGTGATGGCAAGGGTGCCGATGACGAAATTGCGGTCCTTCAGCAGCGATAGGTCGATGATGTTGTCCGGCTTGTTCCAGCCCCGGAGAAAGAAGGCGGCGGTCGCGAACGCAGCGACGATGGTGCCCACGACGATGAGATGGGAGTTGAACCAGTCGCGCATCTGGCCCTGATCGAGCACGAACTGGAGCGCGCCGACGGCGAGCACCAAAAGCCCCATCCCCACCCAGTCGGTCTTTATGTCTCTGATGGCTCGCTGTGGCAGATAGCCAACCGACAGCAGGAGCGCAAAGAGGCCGATCGGGATGTTGATGTAGAACACCATCCGCCAAGAATAGGTCTCGGTCAGCCAGCCGCCGAGGGTAGGCCCGATGACGGGCGCCACCATGATGCCGAGCCCGAATATGGCCAGCGCCTGGCCATGCCGTTGCCGCGGGAAGGCGTCGAGCAGGATGGCCTGACTCAAGGGCACCAGCGGTGCACCGAAAATGCCCTGGGCCAGGCGGAACAGCACCATGCTCTCCAAGTTCCACGCCATGCCACCTAGGGCCGAGGACAGCACGAAGCCGCAAATGGCGAGGAGCAAGAGCCGCCTGCGCCCGAGCCAGGTGGAGAGATAGCCGGTGAGCGGCATCACCACGGCGGCTGAGACGATGTAGGAGGTGAGAACCCAGGTGATCTGGTCAGTGGTCGCGCCGAAGGCGCCAAGCATATGCGGGATCGCCACGTTGACGATGGTGATGTCGAGCACTTCGAGGACCGCGGTCAGAACCACGGCTATGACAAGGGGGATTGGCGGACGGTCGAGCGAAGGCCGCCTCGGGGGCGGCGGCGGCGGCGCCACTACTACCGGGCGCGGCGGCTCAGCAGGGGGCTTCCGCTTGCGGCCCTTGCCGCGCCCACGCTGCTCTAGGCTCATTTCTGACCTTGCGTCGTCTCGGTGGTGTCGATCGTCACCGTGGCGCTTGAGCCCGAACGCAGCGGCTTTTCGGGGTCCGGCTTACTCGTGATCCTGATCCGCACCCGGAAGCGCTGGGTGACTTTCACCCAGTTGCCGGTCGCGTTCTCCGGGGGCAGCACGGAGAAGGTGGCACCTGAGCCCGCGCTGATGCTCTCCACCGCGCCGTCGAGGGTGACCCCGGGATACATGTCGATGCGGACGGTCGCCTTCTGACCCGCCTTGATGCGGCCGAGATCGGTTTCCTTGAAGTTGGCGTCGACCCACCAGTTTCCGTCTTCGATCACGGCGAAGGCCGGCGTGCCGGCCTGCACCACCGTGCCCGGCCTCAAGCTGACATTGGAGACCCAACCGTTGGCAGAGGATGTGACATGGGTCTTCACCCGATCGTGAGTCGCCTTGTCGAGTTGGGCGGAAGCGGCGCGAAGCTGCACCGTGGGCGTCGTCACCGTCAGCTTGTTGTCTTGGGCCTTTGCGAAGTCAGACTCGGCGGTGTCGAACGCCTGTAGCGCGTCATGCCAGGCCTTCAGCGCCGTGGTCAGCGCGTCTGGGGGGGGCTCGCCCTGCTTCTGCGCGTCCTTGGCGTCGCGATATTTGCCAAGCTGATCCTCAAGCGCCACGCGCTTGTCCTCGAGCGTCTGTGCCGCAGCCTTGAGAGCATCAGCCGCGGTGCCGGCCGCCGAAACGGCGGCGTCGAATTGGGCGCGCGCGTTGCGCAGCGCTGCGTCGTAAAGCGTGGGGTCGATGTCGAAGAGGGGATCGCCGTTTGCGACCTTGTCGTCGTCCTTGACATAGACGCGGACCACCGGTCCGGAGACCTGCGAGGCCACGCGCACGATGTTGGCGCCGGTATAGGCGTTGTCGGTGGACGGGTAGATCTCGGCATGGCGCCAATAAAGGAGCACGCCTCCGATCGTCGCGGCCAGGAGGACGAGGAGCGCAATCCAGCGATACGAGGCGGCGCCGCTTTTCGAGCGCGTCGGCGTGTCGGTCACGTCCAGATTCACGGGTCTATTTACCTCGGTTGCGGCGGGGCGACCGGCCGGAACAGGCCACGGGGCCCGCAATTCAAGGCGAACCACGGCAGAATGATGACGAGGCTTAAACTGCTTGAGGCGAACCCGCAAGATTTCCCTTGTCGTTGAGGGGCTAAGCGGTTGCCGCGCCTCGCCTCTTAACTTGCCGATGCCGCCTGCTGGCTGGCCATCGGCGCAATCTTTCAACGGTCTCCCTCCAGCTTGCGTTCCGACGGGTTCGGCTTAACATGAGGCGCATTCGGGGGCGCCGGGGGTAAGCAGGGCGAGGTGGCGTCCTTCGTTTCGACAAAAGTCGATCCTGGTGCGGCGTTGGGACGTCGGCCCTGCCCTCTGGCCTCGTACCTTGGCTGCAGGGCTTGGGGCTGGGCGCTTCGAGAAAACCGGGAGGGAGAGCAAAATGACCACATCGAGATATCTCGCGCGACTGATGGGACCAGTGTTGCTGACCATCGGCGTCGGCATGGTCTTCGGCATGCTCCTGGAAGGGGATGCCTATTCGAGCCTGGCGAAGGAGTTCATCGCCAGCCGGGCGCTCATTTTTATTACCGGTGCGCTCGCGCTCACCGCTGGCTTGGCCGTCGTCAACGCCCACAACCTGTGGGTGCCTGACTGGCGGGTGATCGTCACCATCCTCGGCTGGCTCCTCATCGTTCGCGGTATTTCCAATCTGGTGTTTCCGGCGACGGTGCAGAACCTTGGCGACCGCATGATCGCGAGCCACGCGGGAGTCCTCGCCGGCGCCGCGTTCACCATCGTGATCGGCGTCATCCTCAGCGTCATGGGCTATGAGGATTTGTGGAACGGCACAAAGCGTGCTGCCTCGACCGCGGCAAAGCGGCCGCGGCGGAAATAAACCGAAAACGAAACAGACGCGGTTTGACATGCGCCCGCCGGGGACTACATTACATTTGTTCCGAGGGGAGCCCCAGGAAAGGGGCTGAGAGTCCGCTGCCTTGGCGAAATTCCAAGTTCCTGGCGGAGACCCTTCGAACCTGATCCGGATCATGCCGGCGAAGGGAAAGGGAACACGCATGTTGCCCCAACGCCAGCTCCCCCGAGATCTCAATTCCTCATCCTGAGGAGGCCGCGGAACGCGACCGTCTCGAAGGATGGGCGACTTGGCACTCACGCTTCGAGACGGGCCTTCGGCCCTCCTCAGCATGAGGCTGTCCAATTGGGAGTCTGACGATGAACAAGCCGATCTCCGCCAAAGACGTCGCCCCGCCAAAGGTTACGACAGGGCCTTTGTCCGGAAGCCGCAAAGTCTACTCCGCGCCTCAGGGCCACGACGATGTCGCCGTGCCCATGCGCGAGATCGGCCTCGCCGAAGGCGCCTCCTTCCGGGTCTACGACACATCGGGGCCTTACAGCGATCCCGAGGTCGCAATCGACGTGCAGCGCGGACTGCTCCCGTTGCGGGCGCCGTGGATCGAAGCGCGCGGCGGCGTCGAGGCCTATGAGGCGAGGGCGGTCAAGCCGGAGGACAATGGCGTTGTCGCCGCGAGCCATCTCGCCCGCGCCTTCGGGAGCGAGCGCCAGCCCATGCGGGGCATTACCGGCTCGCCCGGTACAGGCAAGCTTGTCACCCAGCTCGAGCTTGCCCGCGCCGGCATCGTCAGCAAGGAGATGGTCTATGTGGCGCACCGCGAGAATGTCGGGCGGATGCGTGCACGCGAAGAAGCCGAAGCGCGGCTCGCCGACGGGGAGAGCTTCGGCGCGTCGCTGCCGCCGTTCGTGACGCCCGAATTCGTGCAATCCGAGATCGCCCGCGGCCGCGCCATCATTCCCGCCAACATCAATCACCCCGAGGCGGAGCCGATGATCATCGGCCGCAACTTCCTGGTGAAGATCAACGCCAACATCGGCAACTCGGCGGTGTCCTCGTCGATCTACGAGGAAGTTGAAAAGATGACGTGGTCGACGCGCTGGGGCGGCGACACGGTCATGGATCTCTCCACCGGACAGAACATCCACGAGACGCGCGAGTGGATCATCCGCAACTCGCCGGTGCCGATCGGCACGGTGCCGATCTACCAGGCGCTCGAAAAGGTCGACGGCAAGGCCGAGGAGCTG
>DASYIU010000015.1:0-5394 GCA_035997285.1 Methyloceanibacter sp.
ATGCGCAGCGCCACCGTCCACAACTGGTCGACCACGCTGGCGACGCTCGCGCGCGAGTCGTCGGTCGCGAGCCGCCAATAAGCGTCTCGCAGAGACAGATAGATGAAGCTGTTGTCGATGACCTTCTCGCCGCCCAAGGTCAGCGCCTCGAGCGCGCGGCTGACGCTTTCGACCGAGTCCGGCTCGCGCACGAGCCGCTTGCGCTGCTCGACCACCGCCTTGGCAAGCGGCTTGGTGAAGGTACGCTCGGGCAGCACGAATTCGTAAGGCACGCTCTCTCCCGATTGACCCGCCTGGTCGCGGGCAACGAGGGTCATGCGCACCTTGAGCCCGGCCCAGGGATGGGCGGTGAGGTCCTGCGTGGCGCGGCCGTCGGCGCGCTTGACATTGGCGTGAGGCAATTGCAGCGGCATCACCGGGGGCTGGAGCAGGGGGTCGGCCTCGACCTTGGCGCCGCCCTCGACGGGCAGCGGCGCAAGGTTTCCCGCCTCACCCTCGCTGAGCGCAAAGTGGGCTTCGGCGCTCGCCACGCCATGATCGTCGTCGGCACGGAAGACAAGGCGCAAGGCCCCGCGCGGGGTGGTGGTCGGACTGCCCATCAGGCTGATGGTGGGGGCTTCGTCCTTGATCAAGTCGAACCGCCATTTGGAAACGGTCTGGCCGCCGATCTTGACATCGGCGCCGATCGGCTGCGTCAGCGCCACGTCGAACTCGATCAGCCCTTGGGCGCCGCCCTGCTTGGGCTCTACCGTCTTGAGGTCGGACCCGTCGTCGTTGCTCGTGGTCAGGCTCACGGTCTCGCCTTGAGGCGCATGGGTGCGGACGATCAGCTCGCTCCGCTCGGGCACCGACAAAGCGCGGAAGCTCTCTGCGCCTGCTCCCACCGGCTCGCTGCCGTCGGCCAGGACGATCGGCGGGATGCCGGTATAGACCGGGGGCGTCACCCAGGCATCGAGTCTCAGAAGCGCAGGCGTGCCGGAAGCGGCGCCCGGCGAGAAGGCGGCGCGCAAGCGGTCGAAGTCATTGCCGCCGGCCGCAAGCATGGCGGCGACAACGGCGAGCAGGAGCGCCGCCCTGATGGCATACGGGTCCTTGCGGTCGGTCCGCGGCGCCGGCCATGACGGCTTGAGCTTGGCGACCAGCTGGGCGAGTCGCTCGCGGTGGGCCGCCCACAGCAGCGCCGTCTCCCGTGGCGGTGTGGCGCCGAGGCGATCCTCGTAGGATGAAGCGGGCCGGTGCTTGACATTGGCGTTCCGCTCGAGCCGCCGGAGCGCCTCCACGCGGGTCGGCAGCGCCAGGCGGATGAGCGGCAGAAGCGAAACGAGAAGCGCAAGCCCGAAGGCGCCGAGCAGGGCGCGATGCAGAAGCGGCGGCAAGACGCTCCACAGCTCCAGAAGCGACGCGACGAGGAAGGCGCAAACGACGATGAAGGGCCAGAGCAGGGCCTCCCAGATGCGCTCGGCGAGGAGCGCAAGCCGGCTGAGGGCCACCCGGCGCTCGAGGCACCGGCCGAGCCCGCTATCCTCGGTTCCCTCGGGCGGGGTTGCTTTGGGTCGAAACACGGATCGCATCATCGGCACTTTGTAGCACAGGGTGTAATGGGGTGACGGTAACTTGGGTCGAGAAGCGGGCGAAACCGAGGCTTCAGGCGCCGCTTCGAAGCTAAAGCCAGTTGGGCAGCCGCTCTTTCGCCAGCATGTCGTCGTAGCTCGGCCGCGGCCGCGTCAGGCTGTAACGGTCTCCGGCCACGAGCACCTCGGGGACCAGGAGCCTACTGTTATACTCCGACGCCAGCACCGCGCCATAGGCTCCTGCCGTCATCACCGAAATGAGATCGCCGGCGCGAAGCTCCGGAAGCGGCCGCGACAGCGCAAGGTAATCGCCGGTCTCACAAACGGGCCCCGCCACGTCGGTAACGATGGTGCGCGTTCCGGGTTCCGGGGCGGTCACGGGGAGGATCTCGTGATAGGCCTCATAGAGGGTGGGGCGCATCAAGTCGTTCATCGCCGCGTCGACGATGGTGAAGGTCTTCGAGGCGCCATGCTTAACGTAAAGCACGCGCGAAACGAGGATGCCGGCATTGCCGGCGATCATGCGCCCAGGCTCGAACAGGAGCCGCACGCCCAGGTCCCCCACTTCCTCCGCGACGAGCCTCGCATAGTCGGCCGGATGGGGAGGTTCCGGCTGGTCGCTCCGGTAGGGGATGCCGAGACCGCCGCCGAGATTAACGAAGTCGATGGAAAAGACCTGCGTCCGGAGCGTGCCCACCAGCTCATGCAGGAGGGCGAAAGCATTGCGAAAGGGCGAGAGGTCGGTGATCTGACTGCCGATATGCATGTGCACGCCGGTGGCCTCGATGCCGGGTAGCTCTTTCGCCAGGCGGTAAAGGGACTGCGCCTCGGCGAAGGGCACGCCGAACTTGTTCTCGGCCTTTCCGGTCGCGATCTTGTGGTGGGTCTTGGCGTCGACATCGGGATTGACACGGAAGGCGATGCGGGCAACCGCACCTCGTGCCGCAGCCACCTCGCTCAGCGCGCGAAGCTCCGGCTCCGATTCCACGTTGAAGGCGAAGATGCCCCGGTCGAGCGCAAAGGCCATCTCGGCGCGTGTCTTGCCGACGCCTGAGAACACGATCTTCGCCGGGGCTACGTCGACGGCAAGCGCGCGGCGAAGCTCTCCTTCGGAGACCACGTCCATCCCGGCGCCGGCGCGGCCAAGGGTGGCGAGCACGCCAAGACTGGAGTTGGCCTTGACCGAATAGCAGACGAGCGTGTCGGGGACGCCGGCAAAGGCGTCGGCGAACACCCGATAGTGGCGCTCAAGCGTCGCCGTCGAATAGCAATAGAAGGGCGTCCCTACGGCGGCGGCGAGATCGGAAAGATCGACCTCTTCGGCGTGGAGCACATTGGCTTGGGACACGCCGCGCCGGTAGGCGAAATGGTGCATCGGAGGGAAAGGCTTTTATTCGAGCAGACGGTCGATCCAAAGGCGACGGGCCGGAACTTTCGACATCTTCGTGGACGGGTCGGCTTTTGCCTCAGGATAGCTCGCGGCCGGCCGGTCGAGAGAGCCGCGCTTTCCGCAGGCGCTAAGCCCAACAGCCACCGCCATTACCAGCACAAGTGCTAAAAGGATGCGCAACGCGCTTCCCATGGTCGTGCCCCTGATTCTCGGGCCTGTTCGCGGCCCTTGACCTATCCTTTTATCGCGACAGGCCCTGCTTCTCCAAACGCTTTATCCACCGATTTGCTTCCCGCCGCACATTTATTGGCGCGGTCCCCCCATAGCTTGTCCGGCTTTTGACCGAGCCTGCGACATCGAGGGCGGCATAAACGTCGTTGGTTATGCCCTTCTCCACCGACTGGAAATCGGCCAAAGGCAGCTTTTTCAGCTCGCAGCCCTTGGCCTCCGCCAGGGCCACGATCTTCCCGGTGACATGGTGGGCGTCCCGGAAGGGAAGGCCGAGATTGAGCACGAGCCAATCGGCGAGGTCGGTGGCGGTCGAGTGCCCGCTGGCGGCCGCCCGCTTCATGGCCTTGAGGTCCGGCTCGAGGTCGCCGACCATGCCGGTCATGGCGGAAAGGCCAAGCTTCAGCGCATCGAGGGCATCGAAGACGGGCTCTTTGTCCTCCTGCATGTCCTTGGCATAGGCCAGCGGCAGCCCCTTCATCACCATCAGAAGGGCCTGGAAGGCGCCGGCGATTCGCCCGGTCTTGGCGCGCACCAGCTCGGCGGCATCGGGGTTGCGCTTCTGCGGCATGATCGAGGAGCCGGTGGTGAACTTGTCGGAGAGCCGCGCCAGGCCAAATTGCGGCGAGGTCCAGATCACGATCTCCTCGGCGAGCCGCGACAGATGCATGGCGGCGATGGAAGCTCCCGCCAGGATCTCGAGCGCAAAGTCGCGGTCAGAGACGGCGTCGAGCGAATTCGCCGTGGGCCGCGCAAAGCCGAGCGCCTCGGCCGTCATGTCCCGGTCGATGGGGAAGCTCGTGCCGGCAAGCGCCGCCGAGCCCAACGGGCATTCGGAGAGCCGCCTGGCGGCATCGGCGAAGCGGCCCCGGTCGCGTGAGAGCATCTCGACGTAAGCCAAGCAATGATGGCCGAAGGTGATGGGCTGGGCGGTCTGCAGATGGGTGTAGCCCGGCATCACGGCGGCGGCGTGCTGGCGCGCCTTCTCGGCGAGGGCCAGTTGAAGCTGACCCAGCGCGCGATCGACGGCGGCGAGCTCGTCCCGCACATAAAGCCGGAAATCGGTCGCCACCTGGTCGTTGCGCGACCGCGCCGTATGCAGCTTGCCGGCGACCGGCCCGATTAGCTCGCGCAAGCGGCTCTCGATATTCAGGTGAATGTCCTCGAGCGCGCGAGAGAAGGCGAACGTGCCGCCTTCGATCTCGGCCACGACCTGGTCGAGACCGCGCGCGATCTCATCGGCCTCCTTGGCTTTGAGGATGCCGGTCGCCGCGAGCATGGCGACATGCGCCTTGGAGGCTAAAATGTCGTGCCGCCACAGCCGCTTGTCGAAGTCGATGGAGGCGTTTATCTCCTCCATGACCTCGGCTGGACTTGCAGCGAAGCGGCCACCCCACATGGTGTTGGTCATGAGCTTTTAGCCTGGGCAGGGTGTGGAGCGAGGAAGACTTGAGCAAAGCAAAGCAACGCCTACGCGCCGCATCGCCGGCCATCTATCTCGTCGCTGCGGTTCTCGCGGCGATTGCCGGTTTCGGCACGGTATATGTGAGTTTCGCCCCTTCTGACAATGGGCCTGCCGAGGCTCCCGGCGATTCCACTGCCGGCAATCAAGCGGGTGGGGCAGGGAAGGGGGAGGAGGAGGTCGCCACCGGCCCGCTGATCGGCCTCAATAAGGGGGCGATGGCGGCGCTGCTGGTGCGGCCGAAACCGCTCGATCTGCCCGACCTCGCTTTTGTCGACGGCACCCAGAGGCCCACGACCTTGGCCGATTGGCGGGGCAAGGTTGTGCTCCTCAATATCTGGGCCACCTGGTGCGTGCCGTGCCGCGACGAGATGCCGGCGCTCGATAAGCTAGAGACCAAGCTCGGAGGCAAGGACTTCGAGGTGGTGGCGGTGAATATCGACAAGGGCGCCCCCGAGAAGCCTGCGTTCTTCCTCAAGGAGGTGGGGGCCACGCATTTGGGGCTTTACACCGACCCAACGGGCAAGCTGTTCAGCACGGTGAAGACGGTGGGCATGCCGACGACGCTGGTGATCGACCGCAATGGCAAGGAGATCGGCCGCCTGATCGGCCCTGCCGACTGGGCCTCGCCTGAGGCCTTGGCGCTGATCGCGGCGGCCATCGCCGCGCCTCCCACCCGATCGTAGAGCTGTCGATCGCGCCCGCTTCTAGTGCACCGGGACGACGGCGTCCTTATCCAGGCG
>DASYIU010000016.1:0-6707 GCA_035997285.1 Methyloceanibacter sp.
CCGACGTCGCGGCGAGCCCGACATCTGACTCGGTGATGCCGCCGACACCCGCATGAATGATGCGGGCCCTGACCTCGTCGGTCCCCATCTTGTCGAGGGCCGCAACGATGGCCTCGACCGAGCCCTGCACGTCACCTTTGACGAGGAGCGTGAACTCCTTGGTGCCGGCGATCTTCAGATTGTTCATCATCTGCTCGAGCGAACCGCGCTGACCGGCCACGGCCAAGCGCTTGCGCCGCTCGCGCATGCGGTAATCGGTGATCTCGCGCGCCCGGGCTTCGTTCTCCACCACGGCGAACTGGTCGCCCGCTTCCGGCGCGCTGTCGAAGCCAAGCACCTCGACTGGGACCGAGGGACCGGCGCTCGCCACCTGCTCACCCAGCTCGTTGATCAGCGCGCGCACGCGGCCATAGGCCGAGCCCGCCACGACGAGATCGCCGAGATGCAGCGTTCCGCGCTGGATCAGCGCCGTGCCTACCGGCCCGCGTCCCCGCTCGAGCTTGGCCTCGACGATCACGCCTTCAGCGGCGCGATCGGGATTGGCGGTGAGCTCAAGCACCTCGGCTTGCAGCGCGATGGCCTCGAGCAGCTTGTCGAGGCCCGTCTTTTTTAGCGCCGAGACCTCGATCTCCAGCGTGTCGCCACCGAGGCTCTCCACCACGATTTCCTGGCTGAGCAGCTCGGTGCGCACGCGCTGCGGGTCGGCGCCTTGCTTGTCAATCTTGTTGATGGCCACGATCATCGGAACGCCGGCGGCCTTGGCATGATTGATGGCCTCGACCGTTTGCGGCTTGACTCCGTCGTCGGCGGCCACCACCAGCACCACGATGTCGGTCACCTGAGCGCCCCGCTGGCGCATGGCGGTGAAGGCCTCGTGGCCCGGGGTGTCGATGAAAGTGATCTTGTTACCGAGCGGCGTCACCACCTGATAGGCGCCGATATGCTGGGTGATGCCGCCGGCCTCTTGGCTGACGACATTGGTGGTGCGGATGGCGTCGAGCAGCGAGGTCTTGCCGTGATCAACATGACCCATGATTGTGACGATCGGCGCGCGCGGCTGCAGGTCCTCGGAGTGATCCTCCTCGCCGATGAAGCCTTCCTCGACGTCAGACTCGGAGACGCGCCTGACCGTATGCCCAAATTCCTCGGCGACGAGCTGGGCGGTGTCGGCGTCGATCACATCGGTAATCTTGCGCATCTCGCCGTCCCGCATCAGGAACTTGATGACGTCGACGCCGCGCTCGGCCATGCGGTTGGCGAGCTCCTGAATGGTCATGACCTCGGGCACCACGACATCGCGCTGGATTTTCTGTTGCGCTAGCGGTCCCGTGATTTGCTTCTTCTGGCGCTCTTGGCGGCGCTTCAGCGATGCAAGGCTGCGCTGACGCTGTTCCTCGTCGAGGGCGTTGGTGATGGTGAGGCGGCCGCGTACGCGGCGCTCCTCGCCGCGCCGCGGGGCGACGGGGCTCTTTTTGTGGCGGGCGTCGGGCGTGCGGGCAGGCTCTTCCACCTCCTCTTTCAGGAGGTGCTTGCGGACGGTCTCTTCGCCGACTTTGCGAGCCTTAGCCTCGGCCTCGTGCCTCGCGTCCTCTTTAAGCTTGCGCTCCTCGACGTCTTTGAGCTCTTTCGTCCGCTGCTCTTGCGTGACCACGTCGACCACGGCGGCTTGCTCGGCTCTGGCGCGCTCATCGGCCTCGCGTTGGCGAGAATCGATCAGCGCGCGCGTGCGCGCGTCCTTCTCGTCATCGGAAAGTTGGCGCAGCACGAGACCCCTTGGACGCGGCTCCTCGGGCTGAGGCTTGGGGGCGACCTCTGCCACGCGCGGTGCGGGCTTCGGCGCCGGCTCCTCGACGAGTTGAGGTGCCGCGCCCGAACCCATCACCCGCCGCTTCTTCTTCTCGACCACGACGGACTTGGAGCGGCCATGGCTGAAGCTCTGGCGCACATGGCCGGACTCCACGGTCCGGCGCACGTTGAGCGTCATCTTGCTCCCACCGCGAGCGGTCTTGCCTTCGGTCTCGTTCGTCTCACTCATTCCTTGTCCGTGTCCGATCCATTCAAGCCTGCGAATGCGGCGCTGCCCTTGCGGTAGCGCTCTACGCGCGAGGCCGCCGCGAGGAATCTAAGAGCTGCTCCGCCCTGGATTAGCGCAGCATGTATCACATTTGTCCGACCTGATGCCAAACCCAATTCATCCGCGGTGAACGTGCTCACCACCGGAACCGGCGTTTCACCCCTCATTCCGCGGAATTTGCCGTCGAGCTTGCGGCACCCGTCTTCTGCCGCTTCCCGCGCATGAATAAGGGCGAGAACCCGGCCCTTGGCGATGGCCTCCTCGATCTTGGCGGTTCCGAACACGGCCTCGCCGGCCTTGTTGGCAAGGGCCAGGGCGGAAAGGGCGGCATCGGCGAGAAGCCTGTCGACCTGGGCCGCCAGCCCTTCGGGCACCTTGGCTTCCGCCTTGAGCGCCCTCTTGAAGACGTTGCGTTTCCCGGCGTCGGCGACCTTATCGTGCGCCGCGGTCAGCCATACCCCCCGACCGGGCAGCTTTTCTTTGATATCCGGGACGACCACGCCGTCGGGGCCGAGCACGAAGCGGATCAGCTCGTCCTTGGGCCGGCGGGCACGCGTCAGGGCGCAGCGGCGGACGCTATCCGCCTCTAGATGCTGCTCGTGCTCTTGTTCCGCCGCCGCTTGCCGCAAACGTCAAATCTCCTAACGGGCTCATCAGTTGCCTGCGCCGAGCGTAGGCTCTTCCCCAGAGGGGGCGCCGGCATCGGGAGCCGTGCCGCCTTCGCCCGCGCCGTCCTCAGGCTCGGGCGCAAGATCAGCTTCTGTGATCCACCCCGCTTTGACGCGGGAGGCAAGGATCAGGTCTTCTGCCGCCTGCCGGCTCAGGCTGAAGCCGTCGAGCATGCCCTCATGGTGGATCGTGTCCTTGTCCTTGCGCTCGTTCCAGCCGACGAGGTCGTCAGTGGCGCAGTCGGCAAGGTCCTCGACGGTCTTGACGCCCTTGTCGCCGAGGGTGACGAGCATCGCCGTGGTGAGCCCGGGGACCTCGGCAAGCTCGTCGGCGACGCCGAGCACCCGGCGCTTGGCGTCAAGCTCGGCCTCGATCTTCTCCAGATGCTCGCGGGCGCGCGTCTGAATCTCGGCGGCGGTGTTCTCGTCGAAGCCTTCGATCGAGGCGATCTCCGACGGCTCGACGAAGGCCACCTCGTCGACCGAGGAGAAGCCCTCCGAGGCGAGCAGCTGGGCGATCACCTCGTCGACGTCGAGCGCCTCCATGAACGTCGCCGAGCGCTCGGCGAACTCGGCTTGGCGGCGCTCCGATTCTGCGGCCTCGGTCATGATGTCGATGTCCCAGCCGGTGAGCTGAGAAGCGAGCCTCACATTCTGTCCCTTGCGGCCGATGGCCAGCGACAGTTGCGGATCCGGCACGACCACTTCGATGCGCTCGGCGTCCTCGTCGAGCACGACCTTGACCACTTCGGCCGGCGCCAGCGCGTTGACGATGAAGGTCGCCGCGTCGGGCGACCATTGGATGATGTCGATCTTCTCGCCTTGCAGCTCGTTGACCACCGCCTGGACGCGGCTGCCGCGCATGCCGACGCAGGCGCCGACGGGATCGATCGAGGCGTCACGCGATACCACCGCGATCTTGGCGCGGCTGCCGGGATCGCGCGCCACCGACTTGATGGTGACGATGCTTTCATAGACCTCGGGCACCTCCTGCGCGAACAGCTTGGCCATGAACTCCGGATGCGTGCGCGAGAGGAAGATCTGGGGTCCGCGCTGCTCGCGGCGCACGTCATAGACAAAGGCGCGGATGCGGTCGCCATAGCGGAAGTTCTCGCGCGGCAGCGTCTCGTCGCGGCGTACGATGGCCTCGGCGCGTCCGAGATCGACGATGACGTTGCCGTACTCGACACGCTTGACGATGCCGTTGACGATCTCGCCGACACGGTCCTTGTACTCGTCATATTGGCGCTCGCGCTCGGCCTCGCGCACCTTCTGCACGATCACCTGCTTGGCGTTCTGCGCCGCCACCCGGCCGAAATCGAGCGGTGGCAGGGGCTCGGCGATGAAGTCGCCGACCTGGGCGGCAGGATTACGGCGGCGGGCCTCCTCGAGCGATATCTGAGTTGCCTCCATGGTGACCGCCTCGACCACTTCGAGCAGGCGGGCGAGCCTGATTTCGCCGGTCTTGGGATCGACCTCGGCCCTAATCTCGTTCTCGCTGCCATAGCGCGATTTCGCGGCCTTCTGAATCGCGTCCTCCATGGCGGTGATAACTACCTGGCGGTCGATCGACTTCTCGCGCGCGACCGCGTCAGCGATCTGCAGGAGCTCCAGCCTGTTGGCGCTTACGCCTGCCTGAGCCATCGTCATTGCCTCCAATCGTTACGGTCCTGCGGGGCCGCGCTCACGCGCGCTCCCGCGCTCATTTCAATGTGCGGGCTTCTTGCCCGAAAGATCGCCCTTGAAGCTCTCCCTGCCGGCCACGAGCTTCGCCTCGCTGATGAGCGAGAAGGGAAGGCCGATCACCACCGGGTCGGCCTTGCCTTCGAGCTCGATTTTGAGGCGCGCCTCGTCCTTGACCACGCCCTCGATCACGCCCTTGAAGCGCTTGCGTCCGTCGATCAGCTCCTTCAGCTCTACCTTGGCTTCATGACCCACCCATAACGCGAAGTCGCTCGGGCGCACCAGGGGCCGGTCGATGCCGGGAGAGGAGACCTCGAGACGATATTGTCCCGGGATCGGATCGTAGGTGTCCAGCACCGGCGACAGCCTTCGGCTGATCAGCGCGCAATCATCCACGGTCATTCCGCCCGTCGGCCGCTCGGCCATGATCTGCACCGTGCCTCCGTCGCGTCCCGAGACCTTGACCCGCACCAAACGGAAGCCTAGTTCCTCGAGCACGGGCTCGGCGAGGTCGGCGATCGCCCGCGCCGGCCCGGTCTCGCGGGCGAAGCGGCGATCGGCGTTGGCGGCAGGGCTCGACATCGATTGCGGCCGTGAACCCTCGGGCAAGCGAGGAAGCGATGTGCCTAACAAAAAGGAGCGGGCGGCAAGCCCACTCCTGATCAAAACCAATCATGAGTTCGTCGCTAATATACGAGCTTTTTCCGAGGTTTCAAGCGCTTCGGGAACCTCAAAAGGCGACCGGCCGCCCCGTAGCGCTTATGGCTCGCCCACGACCTGGGCGCCGATGCGCTCGAAGTCGTCGATGCGCTCATAGCTCAGCGCGCACAGGCAGGACGAATAGTTGCCGCCGATCGCCGTGCCGCCGAAGGCGAGATTGTCTTCCAGCGTGCAATTCGCGTCGCGGAAATTGATCCAATATTTCTGCGAGGCCTTGAGATCCTCAAGATGGGTGTCGGCGGTCTGGCCCATGTCCTTGGCCGCGGCACGAATCCTGCCCTGCAACGTTTTGTAAGCCTGGTTGAGCGCGGCATCGGCCTTGTCGGCAGTGCGGGCGAGACAGGCCTTATATTCGGGGTTGGAGTGGGTCGCATTCTCGCAGTCCTTGTAGCAGGCGGCGGTGATATCGGTCCCTGCTGAGGCTGCCCCCGGCAGCAACAGCATCACCAGAGCCAGCCACCTGACAGCGCGCATCTCTATTTTCCCCCTACGGTCAGCCTTCGACGCCGTGACCTATCGAAATAGGTGGTCACGATCCTGATGTCATCGTCTGTTTCCGCATGACGACGCGTAACACTCGGCCTTCGCGTTCGCCCATGGACCTGAAGGCCAGTGATCCTGGCGTGCCTGAGATCAGGCTCGACTTCATCTGGCTCCGCAATAGCCTGCTCTACCCACTCCCGGTCTATCTCGCGTTCAACGAGCATTGCTTCTGCATGATCTGTGAAGCTTAGGGGTTTTCTGACCATCCGCGCCGCCGCTACGGCAAGCGCCAGTTACTCTGCGGCGGAAGGCAACTTGGCGCCTGCGGCCAGATGCTTTTTTGCGTCAAGCACTTCGATTGCAACGATGCGGCCATCGGCGTCGAAATCGAGCACAAGGCCATCTGTCACCTCTTCGCTCTCCACCCCAGGAGCGTCCGCGAAGCGGACATAGAGCGCGTCGGCCTTGGCGTCATAGATCGTCTTCATGGCTAGCGGCTCCCATTCGATCTTCGGTTGAGCCTATCGCAGCTCAGGCCACCGCGACAGCGCGATCATTGCCGCCTGAAACTGAGATAGACTGGCTTCCGCCCCTCGCTCAAGGCCTTCCGCTCGTAGCGGGTCTCTGGCCAGTCGGCGGGGCGCTCCCGCCAATCGCTTGCCCGCTCGGCAAGCCAATCGAATTCGCCGTTCTGGCGCATGATAAGGAGCACCTGCGCAGCATAGTCGCCGCTGTCGCTGGCAAATCTGAGCTCGGCGCCTGGCGCCAACACGCGCGCGAGCTCCTTAACGGTGGCGGGGGCGATGAGCCTCCGCTTGAGCTGCCGCTTCTTCGGCCAAGGGTCGGGAAACAGGATGAAGCCGCGCGCGACCGAGCGATCCGGAAGCCAGCCAAGCGCCTCGTGCGCATCGCCGTCATGGACGCGGATATTGGCAATCCCGTGGGTCTCGACGGCGCCAAGCAGGGTGGCGAGCCCATTGACGAAGGGCTCGCAGCCAATGAAGCCCACGTCTTTGTGCCGCTCCGCCTGCCACAGGAGATGCTCGCCGGAGCCGAAGCCGATCTCGAGCCAAACCTCC
>DASYIU010000017.1:0-5662 GCA_035997285.1 Methyloceanibacter sp.
TGGCCTTTGATGTCGACCGTAGTCGAGCCGTCGACGGCGTTCAGGGTCGCCTGCCAGCCGGCCGGCAACGCCCCCCTCAGCTCTTTGATGACGTCGGGCCCGTCGCCCACAAAGCGCTTGTTGTCGAAGATGGAGTCGCCGAGCAGCACGACATGCTTTGTGCCAGGGTCGGCCTCGGCCCGCTGCGGCAGCGCGCCTGCGGTCGCCATGAGCGCCATGCCGGCCAGGAGGGTGCGGCGGCTGGTCGGGCGCGGTGCTTCGTCGGTCATATTTGGGTCTCTGCCTATGGTTTCCGGAGAAAATGGCGGCTGGCGGGTGGAATTTATGGCAAATCTTGCGCGCTGGCGCGAGGGCTTCCAGTGGCGCTCCCGCGCGTGCCATAGCCGAACAAAAGCGCGATCAGGGCGCCGAGCGCCAGCGCGCCGCCAAGGAAGAAAAGCCCGCTGGTGAAGGTGCCCGTGGCTTCCTTCATCACGCCCATGATCGTTGGCCCGGCAAGGCCGCCGAGATTGCCGGTCGCGTTGACCAGCGCAAGCCCCGCCGCGGCGCCTGTGCCGGTGAGGATCGCGGTGGGAAGCGACCAGAAGGTGCCTATTGCCGCGTAGATGCCAATCGTAGCGAAGGTGAGCGCTGCCATGGTGGCCAGAAGCGGGGCGCCCGCGGCCGACCAGGCGAAGGCGCCGGCAGCAAGGAAGAGCGGCAGCGCGACATGCCAGATGCGCTCGCCGGTGAGATCGGAGTGCCATCCCCACAGCACCATGGCGATGCTGGCGAAGAGATAAGGAATGGCCGTGAGAAATCCTATTTGAAGCGACGACTTGCCGAAGGTCTGGATCACCTGGGGCATCCAGAAGCCGATGCCGTACAGCCCGACCACGATGCAGAAATAGAGGAGCGCCAGGATCAGCACGCGCGGCTTGGTGAGGGCGTGGCCGAGATCGGCATAGCCTGTCTCCCGCGTCGCCTCCGCTTCTGCCGCGAGCGTGCTGGCGAGCGCCGTCCGTTCATCTGGTGAGAGCCAGGCCGCCTCTTGAGGGGCATCGTCGAGGAATTTGAGGGCGACGAAGCCGAGCAGCACCGCCGGCAGGCCTTCGGCGATGAACAGCCAATGCCAGCCTTTCAGACCGCCGACGCCGTGCAACTCGAGCAGCGCGCCCGACACCGGGCCTCCCACCACGGTGGCGAGCGGCACCGCCGCCATGAACAGTGAGACGATGCGGGCGCGCTCCCGCGCCGGGAACCAATAGGTGAGATAGAGGATGATGCCCGGGAAGAAGCCGGCTTCCGCCACTCCCAGCAGAAAGCGCATGAGGTAGAAGCCGGTCGCGCCGCTCACCAAGGCCATGGCGGAAGCGACCAGGCCCCAGCTGATCATGATGCGCGCGATCCAGATGCGCGCGCCGAATCTCTGCAGCGCGAGATTGCTCGGGATCTCGAACAGGAGATAGCCGATGAAGAAGATGCCGGCGCCGGCGCCGAAGATCGACGGCGTAAGCCCGAGATCCTGGTTCATGGCGAGCGCGGCGAAACCGACATTCACCCGGTCGAGGAAGTTCACCGCATAGCAGAGGCAGAGAAACGGGAGGAGGCGGCGGGCGGCCTTGGCCGCCGCACTTCTCCTCGCCTGATCCTGGTCCATGCCACGCCTCCCCCGACCATCGTCATGCCCGGACTCGATCCGGGCATCAATGCCACTTGCGAATCGGAGGGTAGTGTTTGCCGGCGCGCGAAGCCTTCCACACCTGGTTGGAGTATCCTTGGCCCGGCAACCAACTGATTCGAATTGCTGCACTGGGAGGACATCAAATGGCGATGACAATGGCACAAGCGTCGGCCGCCATGCGGGAGGCCATGCGCGAGGCCGTGAAGCGTTATTCGCTCTGGTATCTGCTTGAGGGCGTGTTGATGGTGGTCGCCGGCGTTCTGGCGCTGGTCTATCCCTATATTGCCTCCGTTACCCTCGTCTTCCTGCTCGGCTGGATCCTGGTCATCAGCGGCGTCCTGCAGGGCATCGGCCTGATCGGGGCCAGGGACGTGCCGCATTTCTGGATGCAGCTCACCTCCGTGGTGCTCGCCATTTTGATCGGCGTGCTGCTGCTCCGCAATCCGGACGCCGGACTGCTGATCACGACGGTGCTGCTGATCGTGTTCTTCGTGGTCGAGGGCATCTCCAAAATTATCTTCGCCCTCAACATCAGACCGTTCATGGGATGGGTTTGGGTGTTCCTGAGCGGCATCATCGGCATCCTGCTCGGTGCCTATCTGTGGGCCAATATGCCGCTCAGCTCCGAATGGGTGCTTGGCGTCCTGCTCGGCATTCAGCTCATCTGCGAGGGGGCGGCGCTCGCTTATCTCGCCTGGATGGTCCGCACCAGCTGACCCTTTCCTCATGCTGAGGAGCAGGCGAAGCTACGTCTCGAAGCATGAGGCCCGACAGCCTTACCCTTCGAGACAGCCGCTTTCCGCGGCCTCCTCAGGGTGAGGAACGGTGCGAGCGTGGCTATCGTGCGGGCGTCTGCGCCGTCTCGACAAAGCGCGAATAGACCCAGCCGGTCTCCGCCGTAGCAGGATCGGTCACCTGCACCCAGCTGCCTTTGCGTGCGGTGACGCGGAGCTTGGTGCCCTTCTGTGCGACCCTGAGCGTTTCCGCGGTGGATGAGGGAGCCGCCCGCACATTGGCGTAGCCCGAGAGCGCAACCCACTCCTCCTTGCCGGTGGGCAAGGCGCCGTCCGGCGCGCTGGCGACTGGCACAACGCTGACGGCTCCGGTCGCGGCCGGCGAAGCCTCAGTCCCGCCGCTCACCGCGGCCGTGGCAAGCTCCGCCGGAGCGGAGCTTGCTTCGGTCCTTGGCGCCGGTCCCCTGCTTTCGGTCCAGTCATCCTTGAGCTTGGCGAGCTCCTCGTCGGCTCCGTCGACGCCGAGTTGCTTGGCCCGCTCGTACCAGGCGCGCGCCTCCTTGGTGTCAGCCTTGATGCCTTGCGCGCCGATCTTCTCGATAAAGGTCGGATCGTAGGTGGCGCCGAGCTTGAGCGCGGCCTCACCGCTGCCCGCTTCCGCTGCCCGCTTGAAATAGGCGCGTGCGCCGGCGAGATAGCCGACATCGATCATCTTTTGGCCGTGCGCCATGAGATCGTCGATGCGGCCGCTCTCCTCGGAGCGGAGGATGAGGGCGGACCGCGGATCGGGAGCAACATCGAGCCTGGTCGTGGCGCTGGCGAGGATCGTGCCGTCGGCGGCCATGAGCTCGATGCGCAAGTCGGCCCCGACGCTTGCGGCCTTTGGCAGATGAAGCCGCAGATCGCCGATCTCGTCGGGCCGGAGGCTCCATTCCGTGGCGCCGTAGGGGCGACCTTGCGAGAATGTGGCGCCATCGGGCATCGCGCGTATGGCGATGACGCTGCGGGCGGGAAGCGCATCGGCCGAATCGACGGCGATGTCGAAGCCGACCTCTTCGCCGGCTTTAGCCTCGATCCGGCCCGGAGCAGTGAGGGCGATGTCGGTCTTCGGCTGTACCGTTTCCACCAGAGGCACGCTGACCACCGAGGCCTGCTGGCTCGCCGCGAGCTGCCCGTCGTCGTCGGCGATGATGGCGCGTTCCGCTCCCGGAAGCCTGATCGCGCCCTGCCACAACAAGGCGAGGATGATCGCCGTCGGAACCAGCGAGACCAGGATCGAGGCCACAAGCAGCCCGCGATTGGCGGAAGGAGCCCGCGCCGCTTGGGGTATCAGGCCTTGAATGACCGCCGGCTCGAGCAGCGGCCTGCCCGGCCCCTCATTGAGGCCCTTCTGGCCCTCGGGAGCGAAGCGCTCCGCCATGGAGGACACCGTGGCCTCCGGCTGGGCCGGCGCTTCGACCGGCACTGCGGCCGCCAATCGTTCGGTCAGGCTTGCTGGCCTGATGATGTTGTCAGACGGACTGAGCGCTGACTGTCCCATGAAACCCTCCTACGCATCACACAAAGCAGAGAGTCAAAGACGGTTGAAGCCCGTCAGTTTTCGTTGTGGCCCTTGTTCCACTCGATAAACGCACGAAACAGATCGGCGCGCTCCGCGTCTGAGATCGGCGCGCTGCTGGTGCGCGTCGCCTGCGCCAGGAACGCGTCGAAGTGATTACGCGAGGCGCTGTCGGTTCCCGCCGCGGTCGTCACCTCCTTGGCTGCCGCCACCTCCTTGGCGTGGTCGATCCAGGCTTGCGAGGCCGGAGAGCGATGCCAGCCTTCGAGCGTGGCAGCGAAGTTGACCTCGCGCCACTTCGGGTGCCGCGGCGGCTTCTGGAACGCATCGAAATTGGAGAAGAAGCGATCCACGAACCGCGAAATCTTCTTGTAGCGGGCGCCGTCGTCGGTCCAGTTGAACGAAACCAGCACGGCGCAGACGGAAAGAGTGTCGATGCGTTGCCCTGCGGGGATCAGCTCGGGATAATCGTCATGGGTCAGCGTCGCAGGATAGTAGCTGTCCTCGAGCTGCTTAGCGTAGGGCACGGGAAGCAGCTTCAGGCCGCTGGCATCCTTGAGATTGGCGAGAGCTGGCGCCGGCTTGCCCGTCACCACGATGGATGCGGCGATCTCTCCGGACTTGAGCTTGGCAATGGCGTCGGCGTCGCTGAGATGCACCTCCTGGACGTCGATGCCGAGTGCCTCGAGGACGAGGCGTCCGGTGATCTCGGTGCCGCTGCCCTCGGCACCCAGATTCACCGGCTTGCCTTTGAGCTCATGAATGTCGTTCACGCCGGGGCGGACGAGGACGTGCATCTCCTCGTTGAACAGCTTGGCGACGTAGGCGATCTGGTCGATGAAGTTAGACCCGAGCTGGCCGGTGCGGGCGTAATATTTCAGGATATTGGCCTGGGTGATCCCCATGTCGACGCCGCGCAGGAACATCACGTCCTTGATGTTCTGCTCGGGCCCCTTCCCCACCATGGGCAACACGCGCAGAGCGTTACCATCGTCGAGAACGTCGGCGATGTCCTGGACGATGGCCAAGTCGGTGCCGGTCGCACTTCCGGCCATGATCGTCACCACGTTCTCGTTCATGCGCGAGCGATAGCCCTCGCGCAGGGTCTGCGTGGAGACGGGATCTTTGGCTTCTGATTTGGCCTCGTCGTTGGCACGGGGGGCCGCAGCAGCGGTAAGCGCGAGCAGACAGAGTCCGCAAGCGAGGGCGATACGCATGACACTCCCTCTTCGGCGCGCATCCCTCGAGAACTTGCGAAACCCCGCATGAGCGCGCCAATGCCGGGCGGCATAGATGCAGCGAAAAAATCGATTCTGGCGGAGAAATCGGCGCGGTCAGCTGAGGCTGCGCGACATAATCCCCCGTCGTGCTGCTATCCGTCTGGAGGCGATGGAAAGTGATATTTTGGTCGCTGTCAAGTAGTTATGAACATGCTGCACAACAAGATCATGCTTTTGCCGCAGTCATGCCTCAATAGACGACAAAAAGGCACCTGTAGGGCGCCGGCAAATCTTGGAGTGAACGAATAAAACCTCGCCGTCACAGCAGTAAAGCTGCACCGATTGAAGTTCTTCGTCGCCAAGTCCTCGCCTTATTGCCAAGCGAGGGAGCAGGCTCTGGGGAGTTAACGTCGTGGAGGGCCTCCGGTTCCCCCCCTGCCGGCATTGCAGGAAACTGGCCCTAATCCGCGTCCATCTTGAGCGCGGC
>DASYIU010000018.1:0-3277 GCA_035997285.1 Methyloceanibacter sp.
GCTACCTGGTCAAGTGAGTGGCTCAGGTCTTGCTCCAGCGTCTCGAAGCGGCCGACGAAATCGACCGCTACTTCGCCGTCGATCGAGTAGATCTCGTAGTTGTTGATGCGCGCGCGGCGATCTTTATGGATGAAGCTCGCGAAAGGCGGGGGCTCAGCCTCGCGGCGATAGCGATGGTGATAGAACGACACCTGCCGGTCCCAAGGATTGCGGTCGAAGACGAATTTAAAATAGCTCCGCCACACTTTGTCGTCGTCGATCAGCGCCTTCGCCTCGACCGCTGGCATGTGATTGTAGAAGCCGTAATCCTCGGCGGTGAATTTCAGGAAGCGGCGCTTCCATAGCGGCCGCGAACTGCCCCACCAGCCGTGGCGCCGCCAGTTCTGCGCGCCTCGTTTTCCGTCGCGCAACGCCTCATCGATCTTGGTCAGCGGCGTGACGATGTCTTCAGGCCCGCACAGCGCGCTCAAGGCAAGCTCGATGCTCGTCCCCGCCGTCTTCTTGGTCTTGAGGAAGATGAATTTGTGCTCGTGGGAAACGATCATGCCTGCATGAGGTCTTTTCGTTTGAGCATGACCTTATCGGAAAACCGGTTCCCACTTTTCCGGGTCATGCTCTAGCTCTTCCGCTGTGCGAGCCAGATGGCGAGGTCCTCGAGGATCGCGCCGAAATGGATCTCTGACACTTGCAGCGCGGCGGCGATGTCCTTGAGCTTCTTGCGCTCCTCTCCGGCGATCCGGTCGTCGGCGAGCAGCACGAGATAAGCGGCTCTGATCATCTCCTCCTTGGTCGCCTTGTCGAGCACCTTCGCCGCTGCGGCGAACTCGGCAAGCACGTCGCCCTTGGCATTGGCCTCGGCGGCTCGCGCGACCTCGTCGGCAGTCAGCGTTCGGCCCGACTGGTCTTTGTAGACTTGCTGGATGAGGCCGACCTCCTGTGTGTCGAGCCGGCCGTCAGCCGCGGCGACCGCGACCATGGCCTTCAAAATCCAATCGGCATCCGCATGCGCCGCTCTGTCCGCCATTTTTCCTCCTAGAATGCCTTGCCCCTGCCGTCGATTGTGGTGAGACGCGGCCTGTTTGCCAAGCGGCCTAAAAACCAGCCTTTGAAGCCGACCTCAAGGGTGCGCTATGACGCGGGACTTCAGCGAGCCCAGGCGGAAGGCTGGACGGTATTCCATTGACGCCCCTCAAGGTCATCTTCCTCGCCGACACGCGGCCCGGCCACTACCACCTCGCGCAAGGGGTGATCGCGGCACTTGCGCGTCTCCGCCCGGTCGAGGTCACGCGCATCGAGGTGAAGCGCAAATGGATCGTGCCGACGGGGTGGCTCAGGCTGCGCATCAACTCCAAGGGCTTCTTCCCGCCGCGCATGCTGCGCATGTCCTACCGCATCGATGCCGACGCACTGCCCAAGGCCGATCTCGTGGTCTCGGCGGGCGGCGAGACGCAGATGCCGAATATCTGCGTGGCGCGCTTCCTCGGCGTGCCCAGCATCTTCTGCGGCTCTCTGCTGCGCGGCCTCGGGCCTGAGAATTTCAGTCTCGTCATCTCCTCTTACGCCAAGGACGCCGGCAGCGATCGGCACATGGTGGTACTCAAGCCGTCCGCCATCGACCCCGATGCGCTCGGCCGTCCCGCTGTCGTGCCGCGCTATTGCGCCGACCAGCACCCGCGCCTCGCCGGCCTCCTCGTCGGTGGCAACGCGGGTCCCTTCCGCTATCGGCGGGGGGAGTGGGAGCGTCTGCTTGGCTTCATTGCCGAGATTGCCAAGGCCTGGGGGACGCGCTGGTTGGTCTCCACCTCGCGGCGGACGCCGTCCTCGGTGGCCGACCGCATCGCCGAGCTTGCCAAGGATGACAGCGTCGTCGCCCACTTCATCGACTACCGCACCGCGGGGCCGGGGACTCTACCTGAGGTCTTCGCCAAGGCCGAAGTGATCGTCTGCACCGAGGATTCGAGTACCATGATTTCGGAAGCGGTCTCCGCCCGGCTGCCCGTGGTGGGCGTGGCGCCGGAAGCCCACCGCTTCACCGACGAGGAGCAGGACTATCGGAGCTTCCTTATTCGGAACGGCTGGTGCCGGGTGCTGCCGATCGCGGCGCTCACGCCAGACGCGTTTGCGGACGCGCTCTCCGAGATCGAGCCGATCAAAGAGAATCCGCTCGATGGGCTCGCCGCCAAGCTGAAAGAGCGCCTGCCCGCGTTGTTCTGACTGTTGAGTCCCACGTGGCGATTGGGCTAGAAGCGGACCTAACGTCTTCCCGCGAACGAAAATCCAGGAGCTTCGGGACGCCCCATGGCCACGCCCCAATATGTCTATGTCATGAACAAGCTGTCCAAGACCTATCCGGGCGGTAAGCAGGTTTTGAAGGACGTGACGCTCGCCTTCCTGCCCGGCGCCAAGATCGGCGTGGTGGGAGTCAACGGCGCCGGCAAGTCGACGCTGCTGCGCATCATGGCCGGCGAGGAGTCGGAATTCCTCGGCGAGGCCTGGGCTGCCGACGGCGTCAGCGTCGGCTATCTGGCGCAGGAGCCGCGCCTCGACGAGACCAAGGACGTGACCGGCAACGTCATGGAAGGCGTGGCCGAGAAGAAGGCCAAGCTCGACCGCTACAACGAGCTGGCCATGAACTATTCCGACGAGACCGCCGACGAGATGGCGAAGCTCCAGGACCAGATCGACGCCCAAGGCCTGTGGGACCTCGATGCCCAGGTAGAGCAGGCCATGGACGCGCTGCGCTGCCCGCCTGGCGAGACGCAAGTAAAGACGTTGTCGGGCGGCGAGAAGCGGCGCGTGGCGCTGTGCAAGCTGCTGCTCGCAAGGCCCGACATCCTCCTGCTCGACGAGCCGACCAACCATCTCGACGCCGAGAGCGTGCTGTGGCTCGAGCATCACTTGCGCGACTATCCCGGCACCGTGATCATGGTGACCCACGACCGCTACTTCCTCGAGGACATCACCGACTGGACGCTCGAGCTCGATCGAGGGCAGGGCATTCCTTACAAGGGCAGCTATTCCTCCTGGCTCGAGCAAAAGCAGAAGCGGGGGCAAGTCGAGGGCAAGCAGGACGAGGCGCGCGAGCGCACCCTTGCCCGCGAGCTCGATTGGATCAGGGCAAGCCCCAAGGCGCGGCAGGCGAAGTCGAAGGCGCGCGTCCGCGCCTATGACGATCTCCTCGCCGAGTCGGCGCGCGACAAGACCGGCAAGGCGCAGATCACCATTCCGCCGGGTCCGCGGCTCGGCGACCTGGTGATCGACGTTGACCATTTGGAGA
>DASYIU010000019.1:0-8481 GCA_035997285.1 Methyloceanibacter sp.
TTCGTCGGGGCAAATTTGTAGACGCCCTTGGTCAGCTTCTCGCGCACGGTGCGCGCTTCCGCCGCGATCTGATCCTTGTCGACCTTAATCGTCTTGTCGGACGCCAATACCGCGACGCGGCGGAGCGGGTCGGGCGTCAGCCCCTGCAAGCTACCCGCGCCGAGCGAAAACATCCCCTCCCCGCTCAAGCCGGCGACGAGGCCGGGCGGGCTCAAGCCCTCCCCGGCGACATTGAAGGCAAGTTCGAAGGGGCCCTTGGCGAGGTTCGTGTCGGCAACGCTCTTCGACATCTCTTCGAGCTTGCCGCCTTTGATCTCGGCGTGGGCCTTGAGACTAGCTCCGGCGCCGAGCGGGGACAACGTCCCCGAGGCGTCAAACGCCCCCCCAAAGAGCCGGCCCTTGAGATCAGTCAACGTGAGGCCCGCCTTGTCGACGCGTGCGAGCAGCGAGGCGCCCGACACCTGGAACGGTGCGCCGAGCGTGAGCTGCTTGGCGTTGAGCTTGATCTCGCCGTCGGCGTTCTCGATGACGCTGAGCGAGAAGCCGCGCGAGGGCCAGACCTCGGAGGCGCCGGCGCCGATGGCGCCGAGCATCTCTTCCGTCGAGGGGGAGCGTTGCCATGCCACAAGCATCCCGAGCAGAGACGGCAGCGACACGCTGTCGGCGTTCGCCGCCAGCTGGAAATGCACGATGTTGCCACCGGTATCGAAATGGGCGGTGCCGTCGACGGCCTGGCCCGCGACCGTTCCGCTGACGGCGTTGAGATCGATGCTTGCCAATTGCTTGACGATGTCGGCATGAACGGCAAGGGGAACGCCTGCAGCTGAGGGCGGCGCCTCGAGCCCCATCAGCATGAGCGCGAGGCTCGCATCTTGGCTGGTGAGCGAGCCCTTGCCGTTGAACGCGACGCCTTGCTCTTGCACCGATCCTTGCCCGTCGAAGCCGAGCTTCATCGCCTCCGTCTCGAGCGCCGCCTTTCCGGTCAGCTTGGTGTTAGGGACGCCCGCCAGCTTGACCGTGAGCTTGCCCTGACTCCCCCCGGCGGCTGCAAAACGCTCGGCCGGAAGGTTCGGGAACAAGAGGACGAGAAGCGCCTGAGGCCGGTCGCCGGTGACGCTGCCGTCGATGTCGATCTTCGCTTCGCCGAGCTTGGCCGGCTCGCCTATGGCGTGGGCCACGAGCACGATGTCGGAACCGCCCGCTTTGCCGCCAAGCTCGATCGAGGCGTTGGTGGCAGCGCCCTCCCGGGCGGCGACTAGGCCGACATGCACATCCAAGGGGGCTAACGCCGAAAGATGCTTCGACTGGCTCACGCTCTCAGGCAGGCCAAACAGCTCGGAAGTGATGCGCAGGCTGTCGGTGGTGGCGGCACGCAGCGCGAAATCCACCCGACCGGACGGCGCTTCGCTCAAGTGCTCGATGCGGCCTTTGCCGTCGAGCGCGATGGCGTCTCCGGCGGCAAAGTCGAGTTGCTGCACGTCGAGAGTGTCGCCAATGAGGGCAAAACGCGCGTCGAGCTTGCCGGCGGGGATGTTGGGCAGCAGGAGCTCGCCGACGCGCAAGGTGGCGCGCACGTCGTCGTCGCGGAGCTGCCCGAGGATGTTCTGGTCGTCGGCGGCCGCGGCGGGGGCGCCCTCCTTCGCCGATGCTGCCGGCGGTGCCGCAGGCAGCCAGGAGCGCCAGACCGGTCCGTCGCCGATCACCTCTCTGAGATCGAGGCGGTCGCTGTCGAGAGTGAACTCGATCAGGCTCCTGTCGCCGCCCTTGTAGCGCAAGTCGCCGCGGAACTTGGTGGCGCTGAGCTCCCCCGTTGCATCGGCAAGCTTGAGCTCGCCGTCGCCCACCGTGGCGTTCGCCGCCAGCACGAAGTCGCTCGTCGCGGCTTGCCCCGACATGTCGCGGTCTCCCGCGGCCCAGCGAGTGAGCGCCCTGAGGCCAGAGCCTTCGAGCTTGATGGGGCCGGCGAAGACCGGGCCGAACTCGCCGCGGCTCAAGAGCCCGGACGCTTCGATACGATTGCCGCCGGGGAGCACGGCCTTGAGGCGCCCGATAGTCAGGGTGCCCTGTTTCGCGGCAAGCGCGAGGTCGAGCGTGCCGATGAGATCGCCGCCAAGACCGGCCTGCTCGATGGCGACGTTCAACGTGCTTCCTCCAAGCTCGGCGGTTTCGCCGAGAGCCTCATCGGCGAGCATGTACAAGACGGCGGCAGGCGAGGATTGGTGCTCGGAGCCAGGGACGAACAGCGCGTCGAGATCGACGAAACTCGCCGAGAGCTCGCACATGGCCTTAAGACGCTCAGCGAAGTCGAAGATGAGCTTGCCCTTGAGCATCTGCGGGTGCCCCTTGGCGGGGATGGTGAGCTCGAAATCGGGAAGCTCGGCGTGGTCGGTGGTGGCGGTCAGTGCGCCCTTCAACTCGAACAGCGACGTCATGTCCTTCGCCGCCGGGAGATTGGGAGACGGCTCCGCGGTTGCCGTCGGCCGCTCGCCCGCAGGCGGTTCCTCGCTCGCGGCGTCGGTGTCGTCTGCGGCAAACTCGTCGGTGGAAGCGTTAGCGACGCGCACGAGGATGGTGCCGTCATAGACGGGCTTGCCGCCGAGCCCGGTCACTCTGCCGTCGAGCACATAGGTGGTGTTGCGCTCGATGTCGCGGAGCGCCGACTTGATGCGCAACAGTCCGGCCGCGTCAGGCTCGCTCGTGGAGAAGCGTAGCTCCTGGGGACGCCCTTCGAGGCTGTAGGTGGCAGAGACCTTGTAAGGTCCCGACAAGGCGGCGGCGCTTGCCTCGCCCGCGATGTCCTCAAGGGTGAACCGAGGCGCTCCTTCCTTGGTGATCTCGATCTTGCCGCCGCCGACACTAACCGAGTCGAGCATGACGTCCTTGGGGGCGAAGGGCAGGCCGACGCCGCGGCGCCCCACGTCGCTCCAGTTGGCCGAGCCATCAGCCTTGAGATCGAGACGCAGGACGGGATCGAGAATGGCGATCCTGCGCGCCTCAATGCCTCCGCTCAGCAACGCACCGATATTGAGCCCGGCCTCGACCGAGCGAGCCTCGAGGAACGGCTTGTCGAAGCTCCCGTCCTGGTTGGCCACCTTGATGTCGTCGAATCTGAGCTCGGGCGCGGGCAAAAGGACGAGATGCACCTGACCGCCGACCTTAACCTGGCGGCCGAGCAGCTTGGCGGCTTGCGTCTCGAAGACCGGCCGATAGTCGTTCCAGTCGATGACGAGCGGCGCCGCAAACAGCGCGCTCAGCACCAAGATCAGCAATGCAGTCAACGTGAGCAGAAGCGCGTTCACTGAATCTATGCCCAAGGCTCTGAAGCGAGCGCGTCGTGACGCGGCAAGCGCCAACGGCGCCGACCGGTCCCCGGCCCCCCGCGACGCTTCGTCATGCTAACGCAAAAATCTTGCCAGGATTGAGGATATTCAAAGGATCGAGCGCCTTTTTTATGGCAGCCATCACCCCGATTCCTGGCCCGTGCTCTTGCGCGAGATAGCCGATCTTGCCCTGCCCTACGCCATGCTCGCCAGTGCAGGTCCCGCCGCAGCCGAGCGCCCGGGCGATGAGCCGGTCGAGGAAGTCCTGCACCTTGCCCCGCTCGTCGGGATCGGCGGGATCGATCAGCGGCAGCACATGGAAGTTGCCGTCGCCCACGTGACCTACGATCGGGGCGAGCAGGCCTAATCTGTCGATGTCCTGCCGCGTCTCACCGACGCAGGCGGCAAGGCAGGAGATGGGCACGCAGACGTCGGTCGACAGGACCTCTGCGCCGGGCTTTAAGGCGCGGGCGGCCCAATAGGCGTCATGGCGGGCCTGCCAGAGCCGCGTCCGGTCCTCCTGCCGCTCCGCCCAGTCGAACTCCCCACCCCCTTTGGCGCGCGCGATGTCGGCGAAGGCCTCGACCTGCTCGCGGGCGCCCGCCGGGGTGCCGTGGAACTCCAAAAACAGCGTCGGCGCCTCGGGGAGGGCAAGATGGGAATAGGCATTGCAGGCGCGGATCTGCACCTCGTCGGCAAGCTCGATGCGGGCAAGCGGAAGCCCCATCTGCAGGGCGGCGATGGTGGCGTTGCAGGCCCCCTCGATGGTCGCGAAGGGGCATACCGCCGAGAGGATCGCCTCAGGAATGCCGTAGAGCTTCAGCGTCAGCCCGGTAATTACGGCGAGCGTTCCTTCCGAGCCGATCAGGAGACGGGTCAGATCGTAGCCGGCGGAAGACTTCCGCGCCCTGCCGCCGGTCGCGATCACGCTGCCGTCGGCAAGGACCGCGGTAAGGCCGAGCACGGCATCGCGCATAGTCCCGTAGCGCACGGCGTTGGTGCCGGAGGCGCGCGTTGCCGCCATGCCGCCAAGGCTCGCATCGGCGCCAGGATCGACCGGGAAGAAGAGACCGAGATCGCGCAGATGATCGTTGAGGGCTTTGCGTGTGACGCCGGGCTCCACCACGCAATCGAGGTCAGCCTCATGTACGGCGAGGATGCGGTTCATGCGGGAGAGATCGAGCGAAACGCCTCCGTAAGGGGCGTTGAGGTGACCTTCGAGCGAGGTGCCGGTGCCGAACGGGATCACCGGCACGCGGGCGCCCGCGCAAAGTCTCACCACCTCGGAGACCTCGGCCTCGGTCTCGGCGAACAGCACGGCGTCGGGAGCCTCGGTCTTGAGCCAGGTGAGCGTGTTGGCATGCTGCTCGCGAAGCGACTGGCTCAGCGAGAAGCGGTCACCGAAGCGCGCGGCAAGAGCGGCGAAGAGGGCCTTCTTACCCTCCGCCGCGGGGCCGGCGAGCGCCTCTGCCTTGGTCATGGCCATGGGCGCATTCTATAGGCGGTTGGTTAGGAAAAGCTCGGGCTTTTGGCGGCAGTTCGGCTCCGCCTCAGACGCTCGCGACCGCGATCACGGCCGCGTAATGGCAGCTCGCCGCCGACAGCACGAAGCCGTGCCAGATGGCGTTCTGATACGGCAGCCGCTCCCAGAGATGGAACACCACGCCGATAGTGTAGAGAACGCCGCCGACTACGAGCAGCGTCAGCACGCGACCCGGCATCGCCGACATCAACGGCTCCCAGGCGGCGATCACCGCCCAACCCTGCACCAGATAGAGTGCGGTCAACAGTCCCTCGAGGAAGCGGGGGGCGAACAGCTTGATGGCGATGCCGATGGCCGCCATGATCCAGACCACGGCGAGCAGACTGAGGCCCCAAGCATTGTTCATCTTGATCAGGATGAAGGGGGTGTAGGTGCCGGCGATCATGAGGAAGATCGCGGCATGGTCGAGGCGGCGCATGACCTCCTTCAGCTTCGGCCGTACGACGAGATTGTACCCGGCCGAGCAGCTGAACATGGCGACGAGCGCGAGGCCGTAAATTGCGAGGCTCACGATCCACAGCGCGGCTTGCGTCTCCACGCCGACGATGAGGAGCACAGTGAGCGCGACGAGGCTTGCCGTCACGCCGGTGACGTGGATGCACCCGTCCGCCACGCGCTCGCGCATGGTGTACTCCGGAAACACGACGCTATCCTTCACGTAGTCGATCCTCATTACTACGCACATAAAGCTTGAAAATGAACTTACCAAGCCATGTGGCAGGGATGAGGCATCAAACGCGGCTGCTCAGCGCAGAGTTTCAACCCAACCGCGACGGTGAAGGATCGATGACTATTGGCCGCAGGCGCTCGATCCGGTGGTGCAGACGTAAGGCACGACCACACCGGTAAAACAGGTCGAATAGAAGCGCGAGGTGATGATGTCAGGCTTGAGCTGAGCATCCGCGGGCACGCCGTTGGGCCGAACGGCTTTCCAGAAGGGATCGCCCTGCACTCTGTGGGCGTACAAAGTCACGTAGCTCCACCGCTTAGCGCGCTTCAGCTCATAGGAGCTCTGGAGGGCAAGCGCTTGGGAGCTGCGGGCGGCTTCAGCCTTGGAGCCGGCACTGGCGGTGGCGGTGATCAACTGGCACGAGGCCTGTGCGGGTCCAGGGCCGCATAAACCAAGCCCTACAACGCCAAGTCCGGCGAAGCCCATCCGCAAAGCTTGAAGCATCGTTCGGTCTCCCAAGCGGGCCCTGACGGGGCGGCGAGACGCCCCGCTAGTTAGTAGCCGCAGACGGCGGAGCCGGTCGTGCAGACATAAGGAACGACAACGCCGGTAAAGCAGGTCGTGTAGTAGTGCGCGGAGACGAGGTCAGGCTTGAGCTGCGCATCCGCGGGCACGCCGTTCGGCCGAACGGCTTTCCAGAAGGGATCGCCCTTCACCCTGCGTGCGCTCATGGTGACGTGGGTCCAACGCCTGGCAGCCTTCAGATCATAGGCAATCTGGAGGGCGAGCGCTCGCGAGGTGCTGGCGGCTTCGGCCTTGGAGCCGGCACTGTGGGTAGCCGTAACCAACTGGCATCCCGCCTCGGCGGGCCCAACGCCGCAGACAGCAAACGCCGCAACACCAAGCACAGCGATACCCATCCTCAAAACTTGAAGCATATTCCGGTCTCCCAGTTGGACGTGGAGGTTGAAGTTTCTTTTTTTTGGCAGCGCACTCACCTACTCGCAACTGCTATAGCAAACTTTTCCTGCGGTTTTTTGTCAGATTCAACTGCGGGAAAATTCCTTGGCGTGACACCAAGTAGGCGCCTAGCCCCTGAACGCCATGCGCCTGGACGCCGGCGCCTTCCTCTTTTGTTCGCCTGCCACGGCCGATGGTATATTTTGAGTTCCATGACAAAGATTCGCTCCTCCGCTGCGGAAGCCGCCCCGCCCCCTCCCGAGGAGGAGGACCAGCTTTCCACCTCCGCGCGCGCCATGCGCCGGCGCCCGAGCCACTATCTCGACGAGCTCAACCCCGAGCAGCGCGAGGCGGTCGAGACGCTCGACGGGCCGCTTCTCGTGCTTGCCGGCGCCGGCACCGGCAAGACGCGCGTGCTCACCACGCGCATTGCCCATATTTTGAGCTTAGGCCGCGGGCGGCCGGGCGAGATCCTCGCCGTCACCTTCACCAACAAGGCCGCCCGCGAGATGAAGGCCCGGGTCGGCAAGCTGATCGGCGGCGTGGTTGAGGGCATGCCCTGGCTCGGCACCTTCCATGCCATCGGGGTGAAGATCCTGCGGCGCCACGCCGAGCTCGTGGATTTGAAGCCATCCTTCACCGTGCTCGACACCGACGATCAGATCAGGCTGCTCAAGCAGCTGCTCGAAGCCGAGAACATCGACGAGAAGCGCTGGCCGGCGCGGATGCTCGCCGCCATGATCGATGGGTGGAAGAACAGAGGGCTGGTCCCCAAGCGCGTGCCTGAGGGCGAGAGCTTCGCCTTCGCCAACGGCAAGGCGCGCGACCTCTACGCGCTGTATCAACAGCGCCTTAAGGAGCTGAACGCCGCCGATTTCGGCGACCTCCTGCTCGAGAATTTACGGCTGTTCCAGGAATACCCCGACGTGCTCGCCAAATATCAGAAGCGCTTCCGCTATATGCTGGTCGACGAGTACCAGGACTCTAACGTCGCGCAATATCTCTGGCTGCGCCTGCTCGCGCAAGGGACTGGCAATATCTGCTGCGTCGGCGACGACGACCAGTCGATCTATGGCTGGCGCGGCGCGGAGGTCGACAACATCCTGCGCTTCGAGACCGACTTCCCCGGCGCCAAGATCATCAGGCTCGAGCGCAACTATCGCTCCACCGGCCATATTCTCGGCGCGGCCTCAGGCCTCATCGCCCACAATCAGGGGCGCCTCGGCAAGACGCTGCGCACCGACGGGGACTTGGGCGATAAGGTCGAGGTCGAGGGCTGCTGGGACGACGAGGAGGAAGCGAGGCTCATCGGCGAGGACATCGAGCAGGCGCAACGCCAAGGCCATGCCTTAAGCGAGATCGCCATCCTGGTGCGGGCGTCCTTCCAGATGCGCGCCTTCGAGGATCGCTTCATCACCCTCGGGCTCCCCTACCGCGTGATCGGCGGCCCGCGCTTCTACGAACGCCAGGAGATCCGGGACGCCACCGCCTATTTCGAGGTGACGCTCAATCCCGCCAACGACCTCAAATTCGAGCGCATTATCAATACGCCGCGGCGGGGCCTCGGCGAGGCGACTCTGAAATCGCTGCATCAACTGGCGCGCGCCCGCTCGGTGCCCTTGATGCAGGCGGCGCGGCTGATCGCCGAGACCGAGGAGCTGAAGCCCAAGGCCCGAAAGGGCCTGCTCGACCTCATCTTAGCCTTCGATCGCTGGCGCTCGCTGATCGAGACCACGCGCCATACCGAGCTTGCCGAGCTGATCCTCGATGAGTCTGGCTATACCGGCATGTGGCAGGCCGAGCGCTCGCCGCAAGCCCAGTCTAAGCTCGAGAACCTGAAGGAGCTGATCCGCTTCATGGACGAGTTCGACACGCTGGCGGGCTTCCTCGAGCATGTCAGCCTGGTCATGGATGCCGGCAGCGAAGAGGGTGCCGACCGGGTCAGCTTGATGACGCTGCACAGCGCCAAGGGTCTCGAATTCGATACC
>DASYIU010000020.1:0-4317 GCA_035997285.1 Methyloceanibacter sp.
CGCCCATCACCATACGCTCCCGTGCCAGCAAATAGAGCCCCGAGAGGATCACCATTGCCGCGCCCGACAAAGTCCACAGCGTCGGCACGTCGCCGAAAATGAAATAGCCGGCCGCCGACATCCACAGCAGCCCAAGATAGATGAAGGGCGCCAGCACCGGGGCCGGCGCGCTGCGATGGGCGAGGATCAGGAACCAATGCCCGAGCCCGCCCCAGAAACCGAGCGAGGCGAGGAGCACCCAGACCGCTTCGTCCGGCGGCCAATGCCAGGCGGCTAACGCAAACGGCGCCATGATCACCACGCCGGCGAGCGGGGTATAGGTCTGCGTCACCTCCGGCGGGTCGAAAGCGGCAAGGTAACGCGTGGCGAGGTTGTAAAGCGCGTAGCCGAGCGTTGCCACCAGGACGAACAGCATGGCCCAGTGAACCGTGCCGAAGCCCGGATGCATGACGAGCAGCACACCGAGAAAGCCGGCGACGATGGCGAGCACGCGATGCCAGCCGACCCATTCATCGAGCAAAGGCCCGGCAAGGGCCGCGACCAGGAGCGGCGTGAGGAAGAAGATGGTGACGGTCTGATCGAGCTGCAGATATCTGAGCGCGATGAAGTTGAACCCCGTGGTCACCACCATGAGCACGGAGCGAAAGATCTGCACCAGAGGCTTGGCCGAGCGGAGCGAGGGCTTGAAGGCGAAGGGCCACAGCGCCACGGCGCTGAACACCACGTGCCCCGCAAAGCGGAACCAGGTGACCTCGGCGACGGGAACGCCCTTCACGCCAACGAGATATTTCGCCGTCGAATCGAGCCCGGCAAAGCACACCGTGGCCAAGGCCATAAGCCCGATTGCCTTCAGTCTGTGGCGGGGGTCAACCTCTGAGCGGGGGATGAGGCGGGAGGTCATGGAGGTGCGGTCTATGTGCACGACTCTTTGCCAAAACGCCATCGACCGATAAGGTCGCAGGTCACGACAGACGCCACACCGAAAAGGAGGAGAGAATGGCGGCTGAGATACGCGCCATGTGCGCCATAGGCCTGCGCGGGCAATTGGGGCTAAAGGGCAGGCTCCCCTGGGAGGGCAACAAGGGATGGCAATACCAGGCCGACGTGGCGCGGTTCTTCGACCTGACGAAGGGGCATGTTCTCCTTGCCGGCCCAACGACGATCGCCTCGATCCCGCCTCCGGCCTACAAGCACCGAACCATCGTCGAGATTCGCTCTCACATGGACCCCGCCGAGGTGCTCGCGCGATTTCCCGAGCGCGTCGTCTATGTCGGGGGCGGCCCCCCGGTCTGGGAGACTTACGCGCCTTTCATCGACCATTGGGACATCACGCGCCTGCCTTACGACGGCGAGGCCGACCGCTGGTTCGACCCGGCCTGGCTCGTCGCCGCAGGGACGAAGGACCTCAGCTAAGTCGCGAGGGCCGCGGCGCGCTCCGGCCGCGCATGCGGCGTTGGCAATCCCGAAAGCATGGCCCCAGGATCAATTAGGGGTTTGTTGCCCAAAGTATTAGGGTGACGGCGGTTCACACGTCTGGCGATGCTCGGAGGAAACCAAGATGATCGTGCGCGCAACTGGGTTCGCCCAAATCGCGGGGGCCGGGCTGGTCGTCGCTCTCTCAATCTTCGGCGGCATGGCATCGGCGGCGACGGGCGCCACCAAGGATGAAGCCATGGCCATGGTGAGGAAGGCGGTTGCCGCCATCAAGACCGAAGGCCCCGACAAGGCCTATGCCGAGATCAGCAATCCTTCCGGGCCGTTCGTCGACCGCGACCTTTACATCGTGGTGTACGGGATGGACGGCTTGGTGCTCGCGCATGGCGCCGACAAGAAGCGCATCGGCACCAACCAGCTCAACGACAAGGACGCCGACGGCAAGGAATTCGTCAAGGAGCGCGTCGAGCTCGCCAAGAAAGAACCGAGCTTCTGGCAGACCTACAAGTTCATGAACCCGGCGACCAAGAAGGTCGAGCCGAAGCAGATGTATTGCGAGCGGCTGGAGGAGACTGTCGTCTGCGGCGGGGTCTATCAGTCCTGAGAGCTGAGTAGTCGGCTAGGCAGCGCGCAGCGCTTCCGCCGGCACGAGCGCGATGACGAGCGCTTCGGCGCATAGCAGATGGCGAGCCCGAGATGCGCTCGCTCGCCTCCTCGGGCCGAAATTCTAGGTTGTGCTCACGAAATTCGCGCAAAAAGCACAGGAAAGGGTGTGGCTTACGCGCTTTCGTGCCGCCGGGGAATTAGCTGTTCCGATTTGGGTCAGCCAAGGTTACCATCGGAGCGGCAGGATGGGGGCCCGGGCACGCTCCGATTTGCCGCCGGGAAACCCCAATCCCCTCAAGTTCATGACGATGAACCCGAGGACTGCCAGGAGGTCGCCATCGAATCGCGAGACCAGACGTTCAATCCCGATCAGCTCGGCTGGCGATTCGCGCTCGGCACCGTTCTCATCGTCGCAGGCTATGGCGCCTGGTCGCTCATCCCCATCGTCATCGAGGCCGACCTCGAGCCGAGCGTCAAGGCGGCTTTGTCGGGCCTGTTCGGGGCGACGCCGTTTCTCACCAAAGTCGTCGCCGTCGGCCTGATGGGGCGCCCCGCCTATAACTTCCTGAAGCGCACCGTCTTCCAGTGGTTGCGCAGGCAGTGGAGCGGCGTGGCCGAGTGACAGGCAGGCCAGCAAGTGCGCGACTCAAACGTCACTTCTTAGGCTGTTGGGCGCTTTCCCAATCGGCTTCAGCACTGACCAGCATTTTGTCGAAACCGTCATTGGTCGTCATCACCGTTATCTGTTGCCCGAACTTGTCGGCCAAGGAGCGGCAGGGCGACTTCTTGGAGAAGGCGACGAACATCTCAGCGGTGAGCAGCGCCTGGTTCAGCGCCACGACCTTATCCTTGATTCCCTCTTTGGCCGCTTCGGCAAGACCTGGATAATAGCCGGCGATCAGATAGTCCGCTTTTCCGGCCAAAAGGTCTTGGAAGGCGGCGTCGATGCCGGCCGTGCGGGCGACATTGAGCTTGTCCTTCATGAAGGCGTCAAAGTCGGTGCCGTAGCTCTCGCCTTGGTTCGTGACGCCCTTCTTGCCGATCAGATCGTCTTGCCCTTTGAAGTCGAATTCCTTGCCCTTGACGACGAACACCGCCACGTCGTCATACGTGAAGGCCGGCTGGACATAATCGAGATAGGTGGCCCGCTCGTCGTTGTAGTAGATGCCGAAGATCATATCGGCCTTGCCGTCGCGCGCCGCGGCTTGGGCATCCTCCCAAGACCCCATGTATTTCGACTCAAGCGGGATATTGAGCTCCTTGGCGATGGCCTCGACCAGCGTCGGCGCCGCGCCAACGATATTGTCGCCGTCCCTGTAAGCGATCGCCGGATATTGCGGATGGCCAGTCGCGATGATCTTAATGCACTCATCTGCGGCGAAGGTGGCATTGCCCGTCAGCGTCACAGCCACGAACACGCTCAAGCAGAGAAATCTTTTCATGATCAAGGGTTCCTTGTTCGATATCGGAGGGGGTAAGGACAGGGGGAGCGTCCAGTCCGGCGCGACAGCCGCTCAGGTTGCTCTATTTTACCGCCCTTTCATCTGCGCCTTGATGCGATCCACGTCGGCCTGCGAGACCTTCCCGGCCTGAACCAGCGCCTGCACGCAGGCCGGCGACAGGCTCGGGCCCGCCTTTTTCATGCAAAGGTTCAGCGCCGCGCTTTGCAGCCCGTAGTCACCGCAGAATTTCTTATAATCGTTGACGCAATTGTTCTGCATGTCTTTGGTTATCGTTCCCGCCTGCGCCCAGGCCGCCGACGGCGCCAAGCCGACGAAACAAATGATCGCAACCGAGGCGACCGTCAGTTTTGCGCGATAGGATGTCATCCGCGGCTCCCTCTCAATTTGAGGGTGGGTTCTATCACGCTTGTCGAGAATCGCCACCCTCCCCATGACCGAGGCGGCCGCCTTTCCCCTCGGAAAGGGGCTTTGGCTATCGACGGCGGGGCTCCCTAATGTCACGGTATTAGCGCATGGGGACAAACGACCGTTGCCTCATGACGTCGATGACACTGAAACGCGGAGGAAAATTATGCAGCGACTTTTGATATGCTGTACCGTCGCCATCGGGCTAGGCCTGCTGGCCGGCACGTTTACGCCGACGACGGTTTCGGCACATTATTCCTATTACAAGCATCATCACCACCACCACCACCATCATCATTGCTGGTGGCACAATCATCACCGTCACTGTCGCTGGTGGTAGTAGTGCCGATCGCGGGCCTTAGCATCGGCGCTATCGAGCTTCCCTAAGGTCTGCGAAGCCACCTTGTAC
>DASYIU010000021.1:0-3037 GCA_035997285.1 Methyloceanibacter sp.
CATCGGCAAGGAGAACAGGGGCCTCGTCACAGCCTATCGCTACGGACTGTTCGCGCCGGGGAAATCGCGCATCGTCATCGACGTCAGCGGTCCCTTTCTCATCGACAAGGCCTTTGTGCTCGAACCGCGCGACGATCAGCCCGCGCGCCTCGTGATCGACCTCGTTCCGACCGACGAGAAGACGTTTCTTGCCAAGCTCAAAGAGGCGAAGCCGCCGCAAGCCCAAGACGGGGGAGCGGGCGTCCCGCCGCAAGCCGCATCGCGGCCCCCCGATGCGAAGCCCGTGGTAGTGCTCGATCCCGGCCACGGGGGCGTCGACCCCGGCACGAGCAGCGCAAGCGGGATCACCGAGAAGGACGTGGTCTTGGCCTTCGCCAAGATCCTCAAGGCCAAGCTCGATGCCGTCGGACGCTACGAGGTCTATCTGACCCGCGATTACGATACGTTCCTGCCGTTACGCGAGCGGGTGGAGATTGCCCAGAAAAAGGGGGCGGGGCTCTTCCTCTCAATCCATGCCGACTACTTCCCCAAGCAGACCGACAAGGCCACCGGCGCCACCGTCTACACCTTGTCGGAGCAGGCCTCCGACGAAGAGGCGAAGGAGCTTGCCACCAAGGAGAACTTCTCCGATGCACTGGCCGGCGTCGAGCTGCCGGGCGATTCCGACGAGGTGGTGGCGAACATCCTGATCGATCTTGCGCAGCGCGAGACGCAGAACCGCTCGGTGGTCTTCGCCCGCTCTATCGTCGGCGAGTTGGCCGGCAGCCTGCACACGAAGAAGTTGAGGTCGGCGGGCTTTCGCGTGCTGAAAGCGCCCGACATCCCCTCGGTGCTGCTCGAAATCGGCTTCTTGAGCAACCCCGAGGACGAGAAGCATCTCACCTCGGACGCCTGGCGCGATCGGATGGCCGACCAAATAGTCGGCGCCATCGACACCTATTTTGCCAAGCGCGTTGCGCGCGTGCCCTTCTGAAATTCACCAACCCCACGCGATCCTACCCGCAGCCTTCGATTTTCGGCGACGGCAGCGTTTTGTTGCCATAATCTTGACTAGGGTTGCCTCGGGTGCCCCGCGCGACTAGAAGCGGGGACGGGACGGATCTGAACCATGGACATTACGGCTCCAGTCAAGCCGCCGGAGCAACGGCGGCGCCGCCGTCGCGGCGGGTTTTTCCTGCGCTTCCTCGGCTTCATGTTCGCCGCCAGCATGATCGTGTTCATCGCCATCGCCGGCGCTGCCGCCTTCGTGCTGTGGAAGGTTTCGCAGGAGCTGCCGGATTACGAAGTGCTCGCCAAATACGAGCCTCCGGTGATGACCCGCATCCACGCCAATGACGGCGCCCTGATTGCCGAGTTCGCCCGCGAGCGGCGCATCTACGTGCCCATCACGGCCATTCCCCAATGCGTCATCCAGGCCTTCATCTCCGCCGAGGATAAGAATTTCTATCAGCATGGCGGCCTCGATATTCAGGGCATCATCCGCGCCGTCGTCACCAATATGAGCAATGTGCAGTCGGGGCGGCGCGTCGTCGGCGCCTCGACCATCACCCAGCAGGTGGCCAAGAACTTCCTCCTGTCGAGCGACCAGACGGTTGAGCGCAAGTTGAAGGAGGCGATCCTTGCCATTCGCATCGAGCGCGCCTTCACCAAGGAGCAGATCCTCGAACTCTATATGAACGAGATCTATCTAGGCGCGGGCGCCTACGGCGTGGCCGCTGCGGCGCAGACCTATTGGGACAAGGCGCTGAGCGAGCTCACCCTTGCCGACTGCGCCTATCTCGCCACGCTGCCCAAGGCGCCGAGCAACTACGATCCGTTCAAATTCCCCGATCGCGCCGTCGCCCGCCGCAACTGGGTCATCGACCGCATCGTCGAGAATGGCTTCGCCACCGCCGATGAAGGGGAGAAGGCGAAGGCCGCGCCGCTCGGCGTCACCAAGCGCGCCACTGGGCCCAAGATCTTCGCCTCGGAGTTTTTCGCCGAGGAAGTGCGCCGCGAGATCCTCGATCTTTACGGTGAGGATCGGCTTTACGGCGGCGGTCTGTCGGTGCGCACCACGCTCGATCCAGCGCTGCAGAGCACTGCCCGCAAGGCCCTCGTCAACGGGCTGGTCGGCTACGACCAGAGCCATGGCGGCTGGCGCGGACCGGTGAAGCAGATCGAGATGAAGGGCGATTGGGGCAAGACGCTTGCCGCCATGCCGGTGTGGTCTGACATCGATCCGTGGCGCCTTGCCGTCGTGCTTGACGCGAGTAAAGACAAGGCCACGGTCGGCTTGCGTCCCGGCCGAACGCCGACCGGCGCGCTGGTGAAGGAGCGCGAGACGGGGATCGTTCCCTTCGAGGAAGTGAAATGGGCGCGGCCCAAGCTCGCCAGAGGCCTCGGCGGCTCTCCAGGATCGGTGACCGCTGTGCTGAAGCCGGGCGACGTCGTCTATGTCGCTCCGCGCGAGCCTAAGCAGGCGGACAACGCCACCGCCCCGGCGGCGCAAGAGGACCTCAAAGGGCAGTGGGCGCTGGTGCAGCCACCGGACATCGGGGGAGCGCTGGTCGCCATGGATCCCCATACCGGGCGCGTGCTGGCCATCGTCGGCGGCTTCAGCTTCGCCCAAAGCCAGTTCGATCGCGCGACCCAGGCGCGCCGTCAGCCGGGCTCTTCGTTCAAGCCCTTCATCTATACGACGGCTATCGACAACGGCTACACGCCGTCAAGCATCATCGTCGACGGTCCAATTTGTATCGATCAAGGGGCGGGCATGCCGAACTGGTGCCCGAAGAACTACGAGGCCGGCTCCGCCGCAGGCCCATCGACCTTGCGCTTCGGCGTCGAGCATTCGCGCAACTTGATGACCGTGCGGCTGGCGAGAGACATGGGCATGCCGATCATCGCCGAATATGCGCGGCGCTTCGGCGTCTACGATAATCTGATGCCGGCCCTGTCCATGGCGCTTGGCGCCGGTGAGACCACCCTGATGCGCATGGTGAACGGCTATTCCATGCTTGCCAATGGCGGCAAGCAGGTGAAGGCGACCCTGATC
>DASYIU010000022.1:0-7287 GCA_035997285.1 Methyloceanibacter sp.
GTGTCGCCCCCTAACTCAAAGCGCGATATTCAGCACGTCGCCCATATGGATGCGAAATAGCACGAGCAGCACCACGAGGCCTGCGACCCAAAAGCCCATCGCCGCCCCGCGCTGCCTGAGCCAGGCCGCGCCAAGTCCGCATGCAAACAGAAGAAAGGGTAAGCTCATCATGGTGCAGCCTCCGCCTGACCGACCTCATGCCGGCTTCCATCCGCGCCAGCCGAGCGAGTCTCGGTGATTCGCTGCGAGGCGTAAACCGCAACCTATTGAAATTTCGGGCTCCCTGGCAAGCCTGAAGGAGGGCCCTCCCCTGTCCGTCCTGGCCGAACACGGAACTAGGCCGCCTGAGTGAGGCGGCCTCGAACGATTTCTCTGGGAGGCAATCAGCCTAGCAGGGGCGGCACCAGCACCGCACCGGACCACACCACCAATGGAATCCCGGCGGGCAATGGCGCCCCCACCCATAGCAGCCGGTCTTCTCGATCGGTGAAAAGTTCTTGGCAGCGCTGGGCAGATTGAGGGTCCCTGATCTCCAAGTCGTCGCGTCGGCCTTCCACGCAACGCCTCCTGCGAGCAGCAAAGCTGCCGTCACACCTAGGGCAATCGCAAGCTTCCGCATCTTTAGTCTCCCTGATCTTGAGTTTCGCGTCCCGCTTGAAGCGGCGGGACCACATTTGAGCATACTGCAAGATTCGCCGGCGTGACACTCACCCCTCGCCGATCGGCTGCCGGGTCTCGGGGCGGCAAGCTCCCAAGCCGGCGTGTTACGGCACGCTTCCATGGTTCCTGTTCACGAGCTTGCCGCTCGTGCCAAGCAGGTTTATACAGTGCCCTTTAATGAGCATTGCCGCCGAAGCGCCCACCGTCTCTTTCTCCCACCGCCATCTTCTTGGAATCGAAGGCCTTTCGCGCGGCGAAATCGTTGCGCTGCTCGATCTTTCCGAGGAGGCCGCCAAGCTCAGCCGCCAAATCGCCAAGAAGCGCGACGATCTCCGTGGCCGCACCCTGATCAATCTTTTCTTCGAGGCCTCGACCAGGACGCAAAGCTCCTTCGAGCTTGCCGGTAAAAGGCTCGGCGCCGACGTGATGAACATGTCGATCCCAACCTCCTCGGTGCAGAAGGGCGAGACCCTGATTGACACGGCGGTGACGCTGAACGCCATGCGCCCCGACATCCTCGTGGTACGCCACCATGCGGCCGGCGCGGTCGAGCTGCTAGCCCAGAAAGTGGATTGCTCGGTGATCAATGCCGGCGACGGCAGTCACGAGCATCCCACGCAAGCGCTCCTCGATGCGCTCACCATCCGCCGTCACAAGGGGCGCATCGAAGGCCTCATCGTGGCGATCTGCGGCGACATCCTACATTCGCGGGTGGCAAGGTCGAACATCCTGCTCCTTAATGCACTCGGCGCCCGAGTCCGCGTGATCGCGCCCTCGACCTTGCTCGCCTCGGGCATCGAGCGGCTCGGCGTCGAGGTCTATAGCTCGATGTGGGAGGGCCTGGCCGATGCCGACATCGTCATGATGCTACGGCTCCAGCGCGAGCGCATGACCTCGAGCCTGGTCCCGAGCCAGCGGGAATATTTCCACTTCTTCGGCCTCGATTTCGAGAAACTCGCCCGCGCCAAGCCCGACGCGCTGGTGATGCATCCAGGCCCGATGAATCGCGGCGTCGAGATCGACTCCAATGTCGCCGACGACGCGCGGAGCGTCATCCGCGAGCAGGTGGAGATGGGTGTGGCAGTGCGCATGGCGGTGCTTCAGGCTCTGGCCCGCCATTTGCCCAACTAGTGACGGTGATGCAGGCGCTCACCCCCGGTCCACGCACTCCCGCCCGCCCCATTGCCCTTGTCAATGCGCGGCTGATCGATCCGGCCTCAGGCCTCGACGCGCTTGGCGGCGTGTTGATCGCGGACGGCATCGTTGCCGATCTCGGGCCGCACATCGCGGCCGGCACCGCCGGCAATGCTGAGATCGTGGACTGCGGCGGCCGCGTGCTCGCTCCCGGTTTCGTCGACATGATGGTCTTCGCCGGCGAGCCGGGGCATGAGCATCGCGAGACCCTTGCCACGGCCAGCCGGGCCGCTGCCGCCGGCGGGGTCACCACCATCGTTTGCATGCCCGATACCGAGCCCGTCATCGACGACGTGGCGCTGGTCGATTTCATCCGCAGGCGCGCGCGCGATACCGCTCTCGTCAATGTCCACCCCATGGCGGCCATGACCAAGGGCCTCATGGGCGAGGAGATGGCGGAGATCGGGCTGCTGCGCGATGCCGGCGCCATCGCTTTCGGCAACGGCAAAACGAGCCTCGCCAGCGCCAAGGTGATGCGCAACGTGCTCGCCTACGCCAAGGACTTCGGCGCGCTGATCGTGCATCACCTCGAGGACCCCACCCTCGCCAAGGACGGCGTGATGAACGAGGGCGAGGTCGCGACCAGGCTCGGCCTGCGCGGCATCCCCTCCGCTGCCGAGACCATTATCCTCGAGCGCGACATCCGCCTCGTCGAGCTCACCGGCGGGCGCTATCACGCAGGCCAGATCTCGTGCCGCGCCTCCCTCGACATCGTCCGCGCCGCCAAGCAAAGAGGCCTCCCCGTGACATGCGGGGTATCCATCAACCACTTGACCCTGAACGAGAACGACATCGGTCCTTACCGGACTTTCTTCAAGATGAAGCCGCCGCTCAGATCCGAGGACGACCGCCGCGCCATGGTCGAGGGCGTGGCGAGCGGCGATATCGACGTGATCGTCTCGGCCCACGACCCGAGAGGTGCTGAGGGAAAACGCCGCCCCTTCGCCGAGGCCGCCGACGGGGCCGCAGGCCTCGAGACCCTGCTTGGCGCGGCGCTGCGCCTTTACCACAACGGCGACGTGCCGCTTCCCCGGCTCCTGCAAGCGCTGACTGCCAATCCGGCCAGGCTTCTCGGACTCGAGAGCGGACGCCTGGCGCGTGGCGCTCCCGCCGATCTCGTGCTGATCGACCTCGACGCGCCCTGGGTGGTCGAGCCCGAGCGGCTTTGCTCGAAGTCCAAGAACACGCCCTTCGATGCGGCGCGCCTTCAGGGCCGGGCGCTGCTCACTCTCGTTGCCGGACGCCTCGTCTACATCTACGCTGCCGAACCGGGCCGCTGACGGCGCCGTAAAGAAGAGTGATCGATGTCTCCTCCCGATTGGAGTAGCGCCCTTATCTATCTTTCAGCTCTCGCGTTCGGCTATCTCCTCGGCTCGATTCCTTTCGGTCTCATCCTCGCCAAGCTCTTTGGGCTCGGCGACCTTCGGCAGATCGGCTCCGGTAATATCGGGGCGACCAATGTCTTGCGCGCAGGCAGCAAGTGGCTTGCCGCGCTCACGCTCGTCCTCGACGCGGCCAAGGGCACCGCCGCGGTGCTCCTTGCGGCGCATTGGGGCGAGGAGACTGCCATCCTCGCCGGGCTTGGGGCCTTTCTCGGCCATCTGTTTCCGGTCTGGCTCGGCTTTCGCGGCGGCAAGGGCGTGGCGACCTATATCGGCGTCCTGCTTGGGCTCTATTGGCCCGCGGCAGCCGCGTTCTTCGTGATCTGGCTCATGGTCGCCTTCGCCACGCGCTATTCCTCGCTCTCGGCGCTGGTGGCGAGCGGGGGAAGCGTCTGCGTTCTTGCTCTGATCGGCCAGTGGCGGCTCGCGGCGCTGTTTCTGCTACTGACCGTCCTTCTCTATATCCGCCACGCCTCGAATATCGGACGGCTGGCGAGAGGCGAGGAGGCGCGGATTGGCGAGAGCAAGCCCTAAGGCGCCACGCAGACCAAGAGATGCGGCGCGGTTGACCCCCCGTCAGCGCTTGAGCTGGCTCCGGCTGATCAGAAGCGAGAATGTGGGACCGGCCACCTTCCGTGCCCTCGTCAACGAGTTCGGCGGCGCCGAAGCGGCCATCACCGCGCTTCCCCTGCTGTCAAGGCGCGGAGGACGCGCCCACGACATTCGCCTCTGCACCGAGGCCGAGGCCGAGGCGGAGCTGGCGGCGGCCGACAGCTTGGGGACTAACCTCGTCGCCATCGGAGAACCGGGCTACCCGCCGGCGTTGGCGCAAGTCGACGCGCCCCCGCCGCTCCTCTACGCCAAGGGCAAGCTCGATCTCGCCGATATCCCTATCGTGTCCATCGTGGGCGCCCGCAATGGCTCTGCCGTGGGACAGAAATTCACCAGGGGCCTCGCCACCGACCTCGGCATCGAGGGTTTCGTCATAGCCTCGGGTCTTGCCCGCGGCATCGATACGGCGGCCCATCTTGCGGCGCTCGAGCGGGGGACCATCGCCGTGCTCGCCGGCGGCATCGACATCGTCTACCCGCCCGAAAACGAGGAGCTGCAGCGCGCCATCGGCGAGCGGGGCTCCTCATCAGCGAGCGCTCCCCCGGCTTCTCTCCGCGCGCCAAGGATTTTCCCGCCGCAACCGCCTGATCTCGGGAATTTCGCTGGGCGTCGTCGTTGTCGAGGCAGCCGAGCGCTCGGGCTCCCTGATTACGGCGCGATTTGCGGGCGAGCAGGGCCGAGAGGTCTTTGCCGTCCCCGGCAGTCCGCTCGACCCGCGCTCGCCCGGCGCCAACAATCTCTTGAAACAAGGTGCATGCCTCGTTACCAGCGCCCGCGACATCCTCAAGACCCTGGCGCCGATCTTAGGCCGCCCGCGGGAGCCGCCGTCCATCGAGCTTGCCTCATCGGACGCGCATGGGACGCCTGAGCCCCTGCCAGACATCCGGCAAAGCGAGCGCGAGCTGATCGTGGGGGCTCGGACCGAGCCCCGTCGATATCGACGAGGTGATCCGCTCGACCGGCGTGGCGACGCGGAAGGTCCATATCGTGCTGCTCGAGCTCGACCTTGCGGGCAGGCTGCAACGCCATGGGCAGCAGCTCGTCTTCCTGATCGAGGGCTGAGGGCGGTTCTCGTCAGCCGCGATTGATTTTTTCGTTGTTGGCCTCTTCGAACGCCACATTGATCAAATAGGCGAGGAAAGGCATCTGGGCGCTGTGGGCGACCAGTCTCAGCCCTTCGAGCAACGAGACGATATACTCCCAGCGGCCTCCTGCCGGTCAGCTCCAGCGCATCGCCTGCTGGAGGCCGGGCTCCGGACCCTGCCATTCTATTCTGCCTTATTTCGCGCCGATCAGTCCCCAGCTCCGCCTCCCGAATCCTTGAATCCGGCAACGGTTGCCGCTCCAAAGACACAGTTAGTTTTAACAGCCCTAGGTTGTTTTAGTTAGTCTACCCCGCTAAAAGTTGTCAATCGGGCTTGGCCAAATTTGACAGCAGCGGGTCAAGACACCATTTTCCGGGCGCATAGCCAGGGGCCAAAATAGGCCCGCCGCCCTGAGCCCGACGCAATTTGCGCGGCTAGGAACGTCTCAATGAACATCGTCATCGTCGAATCGCCCGCCAAGGCTAAGACCGTCAATAAGTATCTCGGGCCCGGATACCGCGTGATCGCGTCCTATGGTCACGTGCGCGATCTGCCCTCGAAGAACGGCTCGGTCGTGCCCGACAACGACTTCGAGATGCATTGGGACGTGGAGCCCAAGGCGGCCAAACGGCTGGACGAGATCGCCAAAGCCATGAAGGGCGCGAGCAAGCTGATCCTCGCCACCGACCCTGACCGCGAGGGCGAGGCTATCTCCTGGCATGTCCTTCAGGTGCTCGACCGCAAGAAGGCCCTGGCGGGCATTCCGGTGGAGCGCGTGGTCTTCAATGCCGTCACCAAGGAGGCCGTGCTCGACGCCATGCGCCACCCGCGCACAATCGACGGCCCCCTGGTCAATGCCTATCTCGCCCGCCGGGCGCTCGACTATCTGGTCGGCTTCACCCTGTCGCCGGTGCTGTGGCGGAAGTTGCCTGGCGCCCGCTCGGCCGGCCGGGTGCAGTCCGTGGCGCTGCGGCTCGTCTGCGACCGAGAGCTCGAGATCGAGCGCTTCAAGGCTCAGGAATATTGGACGATCCTGGCCGAGCTTGCGACCGCCAAGGCCGAGACCTTCCAGGCCCGGCTCGCCTCGATCGGCGGCAAGAAGCTCGAGAAGTTCGACATCGCCGATCAGGCCACTGCCGAGCGGCTCAAGGCGGCGCTCGAAGGCGGCCGCTTCACCGTCGCCAACATCGAAAGCAAATCGCAGCGCCGCCACCCCGCCGCCCCCTTCACCACCTCGACCTTGCAACAGGAGGCCTCGCGGAAGTTCGGCTTCTCGCCCCGCCACACCATGCAGCTCGCGCAGCGACTCTATGAGGGCATCGATCTTGGCGGCGAGAGCGAGGGGCTGATCACCTATATGCGCACCGATGGCGTGCAGATCGTGCCGGAGGCGATCGCCGCCGCCCGCCGCATGGTCGCCAAGCTCTACGGCGACCGCTATGTCCCCCCCTCCCCGCGCGAATACGAGACCAAGGCCAAGAACGCGCAGGAAGCCCATGAGGCCATCAGGCCGACCGACTTCACCAAGGAGCCCGACAAGGTCGCCCGCTATCTCGAGGACGACGCCGCCAAGCTCTACAAGCTCATCTGGCAGCGCACGCTGGCAAGCCAGGCGCAAAGCGCCGACATCGAGCGCACCACCATCGACATCGACGTCACGGGCGCGGACGACGCGCCCTACGGCGTGCGGGCGACGGGCTCGGTGATCCGTTTCGACGGCTTCCTCAAGATCTATGAGGAGGGCATCGACGACGCCGTCGGCGAGGACGGTGCACGGCTGCCCGCGCTCGTCAAGGGCGACGCGCTTGATTCCCGCAAGATCGAGGCGAAGCAGCACTTCACCGAGCCGCCGCCGCGCTACAGCGAGGCAACCCTCATCAAGAAGATGGAGGAACTCGGCATCGGCCGGCCATCCACCTATGCTACGACGCTCAACGTGCTGCGCGACCGCGAATATGTCCGCCTCGACAAGAAGCGGCTCGTGCCCGTGGACAAGGGCCGTCTGGTCACGGCCTTTCTCGAGAGCTTCTTCAGCCGTTACGTCGAATACGACTTCACCGCCGACCTCGAGGAGAAGCTCGACCTCATCTCGGCGGACAAGCTCGAATGGAAGGACGTGCTGCGCGACTTCTGGCGTGACTTCATCGCCGCCGTGAACGACATCGGCGACCTCAGGATCACGCAGGTGCTGGATGCGCTGAACGACATGCTCGGCCCCCACATCTTCCCTGCGCCGAGCGAAGGGGGCGACCCGCGGCAATGTCCCTCCTGCGCGGCCGGACGCCTCAGCCTTAAGATCGGGAAATTCGGCGCCTTTATCGGCTGCTCCAACTATCCCGAGTGCCGCTTTACCC
>DASYIU010000023.1:0-4785 GCA_035997285.1 Methyloceanibacter sp.
CATGGCGGCATGGTGGATATGGCCGCAGATCACCCCTTGCGCTCCGTGGCGTCGCGCTTCCTGGGAAAGCGCCATCTCGAACTCGCCGATATAGTTCACCGCGCGCTTGACCTTGTGCTTGAGATAGGCCGAGAGCGACCAGTAGGGCATGCCGAACCATCGGCGCATGACGTTGAAGTGCGTGTTCGCCCAAAGCGCGAGCTCGTAGCTCCAGTCCCCGAGAAGGGCGAGCCACTTGGCATAGCGGACCACGACGTCGAACTCATCGCCGTGCATGACGAGATAGCGCCTGCCGTCGGCTCCGATATGGATCATGTTGCGCTCGATGGCGATGCCGCCAAACCTCACGCCGCAATAGTCGCGCATGGCCTCGTCGTGATTGCCGGGAATGAGCACAAGGTCGGTCCCTTTGCGCACCTTGCGCAGAAGCTTCTGCAGCACGTCGTTGTGGGACTGCGGCCAATAGATGCCGCGCCTGATGCGCCAGAAGTCGACGATGTCGCCGATGAGGTAGAAGCGGGAGGCGTCGTGGCAGCGTAGGAAATCGAGAAAGGCTTCGGCTTGGCAGGCCTTGGTGCCCAAATGCAGGTCCGAGATGAAAAGTGCGCGGTAACGCCTCATCCCGGGCTCATGCTGCGCGTCGTCTTCGTCCCATGTTTTCAACACGATGCGCCGGACTTAAAGTGATTTTGTTTCAGGCTTGTGACATCGGGATGAGGTGGTTAACGGCGGGGCGATGGGTGACAACGAGCTGAAGTCGCGGCTTGAAGAGGTGCTGGGCTCGCACGCCCTCGAGGCAAGTTCCCTTCCCGTCGGGTTCGGCCTCACGGGGCTGAAGCTCCGTCTTGCCGACGGGCGGCGCTTGGCGGTCAAGGCGCGCAAAGGAGGTGCCGGCCGCGCATCAACGCTTGAGCTTGAGGCCTACATGCTTGGCGAGCTTGCGCGCCATTCTGGGCTTCCCGTCCCCCATGTCCACTACGCCGACGCCGATCTCCTCGTCATGGACTTCATCGAGAACGACAGCGGCGGCATCACCCCAAGCGTCGAGCAACACGCTGGTGAGCTGATCGCAAAGCTTCATGCGTCCCCACGAGAGCAATTTGGCTACGCGCGCGACACGCTGATCGGGCCGCTTTCCCAACCGAACCCAGAGACTGCGCGCTGGGTGCCCTTCTTCCGGGATCATCGCCTCATGGTCATGGCCGATTGGGCAAAGGCCGATGGGAACCTGCCGGCCCCGCTGTTCGCCCGCATCGAGAGGTTGGCAGAGCGGATCGACGACTACCTCGTAGAGCCGGCCTTTCCGAGCCTGCTCCATGGCGACCTATGGACCGGGAACGTGCTCGTTAGGAGCGGACGGGTTGCGGGGTTCGTGGATCCTGCCATCTATTGCGGCCATCCAGAGATCGAGCTTGCCTTCACCACCCTGTTCGGGACGTTCGGCCACGCCTTCTTTGAGGTCTATGCGGGCCTACTGCCGCTCGATCCCGGTTTTCACGAGCTCCGCTGCGACATCTACAATCTCTATCCGAGGCTCGTGCATGTGAGGCTGTTCGGGCGAGCCTATCTTGCCGGGATCGATCTGACGCTGGCTAGGTTGGGTTTGTAGACCCGCAAAAAAGAACCGGCCCGGATGGACCGGGCCGGTCTTCCCTGCGAAACGAGCCGAGCGCCAAAGGCATGGCCTTTAACAGCGGGCTTCAGCTCGCCCCCCCATCTTTTTCCTGAGCCGTAAGTTCGGCTTTAGCTTCAGATCCCTCTATGCTGTGCGTTCGTTCTAGGTAACTAGGCCCCCCAGCCCCGTCCCCCATCTGTGTGATGCAAAGCTAGCCTAGCCTCGCGCCAGGCTTCAACATCGTGCAGGGGCAAAGATGCAGAACAGCGGAGCACTGTTGCGCAAATGCAAATGGGCCGGATCGCGGGCTTCCCAAGCCATCGGCAGAGCGGAATTTATCAATTACGATCAATATATTACGGGATTCTGATGGATGGTTGTTTGAGGCGCACGCCTGCGCGCCAAGCGTGTCGAGCCGGACGTTCTTAGGGCATTGAAGAGCCGAAACTTTGTGCGGTCTTGTGGCAGTTCGGCAACGGCCCGGGCGAGCAAGCCATAGAGCCTAGGCACGCAATTCACTCACCTTGCTCAGCCGAAACGGACGGCAACCGTTAAAGCCTTGGCATTGCTGGCCGGAAGGCCCCGCAAAAAGCGAGAGCGCCACCGCCGTGCAGGATCGGGCGTTAGCGCTCTCATTCAGATGGGCGCGGGCCTCAGGTGAGGGACCGGCGAAAGCAGCTCAGATCTAACGGTGCAGCGACACGCTGGCCGCCTGACGATAGGCGCCGGACTTCGGATCAAGCTGCACGATGTTGATCGTATGGCGCGAACCGGAAACATTGATGCTCATGCGGCCCGAGAACTTGTCGCCGCTGATGACGGCATGAACGGTGTTGCCGGCGGCGGTCCCGCTCACGCTGCCGGACGCGTCATAGGTGGTCTCGCTCCACGAGCCGCTGATCTTGCCACTGCTATAGTTGAGCTTCGAGCTGGTGTTGAACTTGTAGTCGGTGCCCGCACAGCGCATGGTCTGCGACACGCTGGGGCCAGCGACGTTGTAGGTCACGTGGCAGCTCACGCTCTCGGCGTTGCCCTTGCCCGGCGACACCGTGCCGCCCCCCGACCAATAGCCCTTGAGGACGTCGAAGGGATTGCCCGTTCCCTTGGGCGGAGCCTTCTTCGCCGCCGTAGCAGGCGAGGCTTTCTTCGACGCCGCGTCGGCGGGCGCGGGGAATGACACGAGTGCCACGAGCAGAAGCGTGGCGACCGGCATGAGCGTGCCGATCAAAGTAGAAAACAAGCGAGGTCCCATGAGCCTATCCCTCTGGTTGATGTGCTGAAGGTTTAGCCGTGACGAGGGTCAGTGGCAATGAGCGGGCCGTTGCCGCCCCCCGCGCCGGCGTGCATCATGCAAAAAAAACCGGACCGGGGGAAGATCGATGAAGCTCCTACGTTATGGGGAATTTGGACAGGAAAAACCAGGAATTCTCGATGCCGGCGCCCTGATCCGCGACCTTTCCGGGGTCGTCGACGATCTTGCCGGCCGAGCCATCGGGCGGGAAAGCCTGAACCGGATCAAGCGGCTCGACCTTGAGGCGCTGCCCATGGTCGAGGGCCAGCCGCGAATCGGGGCGCCGGTGGGCGTCGTATCGAAATTCCTCGGCATCGGGCTCAACTACCGGGACCATGCCGAGGAGACCGGCATGCCGATTCCCGAGGCGCCGATCGTATTTGCCAAGGCAAGTTCTTGCGTCTCGGGACCCTACGACCCCGTGCTCGCGCCGAAGGGCTTCGAGCGCATGGATTTCGAGGTCGAGCTCGCCGTGGTGATCGGCACCCGCGCCAAGAACGTCGCTCAGGCCGACGCGCTCGGCTTCGTGGCCGGCTATGCCATCTGCAACGACGTGTCCGAGCGGAGCCTCCAGGTTGGAGGGCCGGGCGAATGGATCAAGGCCAAGAGCCATGACAGTTTCGGGCCGCTCGGTCCCTGGCTCGTTACCACCGAGGAGATCCCCGACCCGCAAAGGCTCGATCTGACGCTCGATCTCAACGGGGCGCGCATGCAGACCGGCTCGACCGCGACCATGATCTTCGGAGTGGCGGAGCTGGTGAGCTATATCAGCAAATACATGACGCTGGTGCCGGGCGACGTGATCACCACGGGGACCCCTCCGGGCGTCGGCATGGCGCGAACGCCGCGGGTGTTCCTGAAGCCGGGCGATGAGATGCGCCTCACTGTTTCCGGCCTCGGTGAGCAGCGTCTGAAGGTGGTGGCCGAGGACTAAGGCCCGCGTTTAGGCCACCAAGCATGGAAATGGTGGACAGGGCCCCTGCCCTTGCCGATGTGAAGCTCGTCGGCGGCGCCGATCGCCGCCGTAACATAGGCCTTGGCCTTCACCACCGCCTCGCGGAGCGTGGCGCCTTTGGCAAGCTCGGCGGCGATGGCTGAGGACAGGGTGCAGCCCGTGCCATGGGTGTTGCGGGTCGGCACGCGCGGCGCTTCGAGCCGCATCGCGCCCTCGCCGTCGGCAAAGAGATCGACGGCATTCGCGCCTTCGGCGTGACCGCCTTTGAGGAGCACTGCCTTGGCGCCGCTGCGCCTAAGGGCTTGCGCCTGCTCGCCCATCTCACGCTCATTCTTCGCTTCGGTGCCACCCAGAAGCTTGGAAGCCTCGGGCAGGTTCGGCGTGATCAGCGTCGCGAGCGGCAGAAGGACCGAGCGGAGCGTGGCGACGGCGTCCTCGTCGAGCAACGCGTCGCCGCTTGCGGCAACCATGACGGGGTCGAGCACGACCGGAACCCTGGCGAAGTCCGTCAGTCCCTCGGCGACGGCCTCGATGACGGCGCTCGTGCCGAGCATGCCGATCTTGATGGCGCCGACCTTCAAGTCCCGCGCTACGGTCTGCATCTGCTTCAGCACGAAACCAGGCGGCACGACATGCACCGCCTCGATGCCGAGCGTGTTTTGGGCGGTCAGCGCCGTGATGGCGCTCGCGCCATAAACGCCGAGCGCTGAGAAGGTCTTGAGGTCTGCTTGGATGCCCGCCCCTCCGCAAGAATCGGAGCCGGCAATGGTGAGAGCGATGGCCATCATGAGGGCACTATCCGCCCATCTTGCCAATCGCGAAAGCGGCCCGTCAGCCGATGGTGGCAAGTCCCGGGAACAGCTCGAGCATCCAGGAAGCGATCAGGGTCATGGAGTTGGTGAGGAACAGGACGCCGGTCAGCAC
>DASYIU010000024.1:0-7965 GCA_035997285.1 Methyloceanibacter sp.
GTCCCCACACCGTGCCGTGGCGGCCGAACTCGACAGCCCAGCCGCGTCCATAGAACGAGGGCGACCCGGTCAGCGGGTTCTTGCCGCGGTTGAAGAGCGGCTCATGCGTCGGCGCGATCGCCTCCTCCTTATCAGCTGCACGCCATTGTATTTGCCGTTGCCAAGCTCGAGCCGCATCCACTGCGCGAGGTCGCTCACCGCCGCCCGCCGGCGCCTGCGGGTCGGGATCGCGTTTGACGAGCGCCGTCCATTTCCCGTCCACCGGCACATGCAGCTAGGCGCGGTGCTCATGAGCGAGGAAATCGGCGTAGCACGAGCTGGTCGAGCTCATGCCGAGCGGCTTGTAGAGTTTCTCCTCCGCGACATCCTCCCATGACTTGCCGGTCGGCTTAGCCGCCGCGACCGCGCCCTCGGTCAACCCGAAATTGCTGTAGGCGTAGCCCGCGCGGAAGCTGGAGGTCGGCTTCAGAAAATGCAGGCGAGCGAGGATGGTGTCGCGGCCGAAGCCGAGCTCTTCGAGATCGTCGCCGGCATTGCCCGAGAACCCGCTCCGATGGTTGAATAGGTCGGTCACCGTGACCTGCTCGGTCGGATAGGCATCGTGCAGCTTGAAGCCCGCGTCGAGATCGGCGATGCGCGAATCCCAGGAGACCAGCCCGTCGCTCACCAGCGCCGCCACGATCGTCGAGGAGATCGGCTTGGAGAAAGAGGCGAGCTGAAACACGGTGTCGGCATCGACCGCGCCGGGTTTACCCACCTCCCGCACACCGAACCCACCGAGATAGACCACCTCGTCCTGGTAGACGATGGCAATGGCGAGGCCCGGCACGCCGCCATTGGCAACGGCCGCTTGCGCGAGCTTCTCGAGCTTGGGTATCGCCGCAAGCACCTTCTCCTTGGTCGCCGTCTCGGCGTCCGCGTCAGTGCAAGCCCCCGACACTGCTATCAGGCCCAGCATCATGGCGCGAAGGAAGATGGGCATGTGCGATCCTCTTGCATGGGGGGATAGCGGAGAGTTGCCGCAAGCTATCAGCCTCACCGCAGCCGGAACAGCCCTGAAGCCGCCTGACCGCTATCGAAGGCGTCGGCCCCCGCGCCGATTCCTAAACCGCCCCGATTCAGCTAAAGCCCTGACCACCGGGGTGACAGCGGAGGACGATCCGATATGCCTGAAGCACAACATATTGCCGTTCTGATGGGCGGCTGGTCGTCGGAGCGGGAGGTGTCCTTGCGCTCGGGCGCGGCCTGCGCCGATGCCCTCGAAAAGCAAGGCTACCGCGTGAGCCGGCTCGACGTGGGCCGCGACGTGGCGGAGCGGCTCGCCGAGACTGCGCCCGATGTCTGCTTCAATGCGCTGCACGGGCGCTACGGCGAGGATGGCTGCATCCAGGGCCTGCTCGAGACCATGGGCATCGCCTACACCCATTCCGGCGTGCTGGCCTCGGCCCTTGCCATGCATAAGGAGCGCGCCAAGGCCGTGCTGGCCGAAGGCGGTGTTCCGGTCGCCGAAAGCCGCGTGCTGTCCCGGGCCGAGGCCGCACGCGCCCACGCCATGCCGCCGCCTTACGTGATCAAGCCCCCCACCGAAGGGTCGAGCGTCGGCGTCTATATCGTGCGCGAGGACCAGCGCCACCCGCCCCAGGAGCTGACGAGCGCCGAATGGACCCTTGGCGAGGAGGTCATGGTCGAGCGCTATATCGCCGGTCGCGAGCTGACCTGCGCCGTCATGGGCGAGGAGGCGCTCGGGGTGATCGAAATCCGCCCGGCCGAAGGGCTCGCCTTTTACGATTATGACGCGAAATACGCCCCCGGAGGCTCAATTCACGTCCTCCCGGCGCCGCTTAAACCAAATGTTTACCAATTGGTACAGAAGCTGTCCCTAGCGGCTCATAGGGCACTGGGCTGCCGTGGGGTCAGTCGGTCCGACTTCCGCTTCGACGACCGGCCAAAGGGCACGGGGGAACTGATCTGCCTTGAGGTCAATACCCAGCCTGGCATGACGTCGACATCGCTTGTGCCCGAGCTTGCTGCCTATAGCGGCCGCTCGTTCGGCGAGCTGGTGCGCTGGATCGTGGAGGATGCGTCGTGCAATCGCTAAACCCCGCAAGGGGGCAGGCTAGGAGCCGGGGGTCGTCAGAGACCCTTCTCGCGCGCGGCATCGCGTCTTCGCCGCGCGCCTCCCGCAGCCTGCCCGTGCTTGCGGGGACGCGCCGCATCGTCAAGCGGAGCCCCAAAGGGCTGCGCCTCGGCCGGCTCGGCCCCGATCGTGCGCGCGGCAAATGGCTGCTTCTCTGCGTGCTCTTCCTCGGCAGCGCCGTGGCCTATGGCGCCTGGATCGGCGGCCAAAGCGCGCTTGTCTTCGGCGCGCTAACCAGCGGGGTCGAACGTCTCGCCGTCGCCGCGGGCTTCGGCGTGAAGAAGATCACCGTCGAAGGCCAGCTGCACGCGACCGATGCCGAGATCACCGCCGCGCTCAAGGCCGGTCCCCATACCATGATGCTCGGCTTCGACACCGACGCCGCCAAGGGACGGCTCGAAGCCGTCTCATGGATCAGGCATGCCCAAGTCATGCGCCTCCTGCCCTCGACGCTGCAGGTCGTCGTCGAGGAGCGCATCCCTTACGCCGTCTGGCAGAAAGACGGCCAGACCTTTGTGGTCGATGCCGAGGGCGTGGTGCTCGCGCCGGCGTTGCGCGAAGCCTATGCCGACCTCCCCCTTGTCGTGGGGGTGGGTGCGGGCAAGAGCGCTATGGCCCTTTTCGACGCGCTCGCCCCCTATGAGGATCTGAGAAAGAAGCTGATCGGGGCGCTCAGGGTCGGCGACCGGCGCTGGACGCTGAAGCTCGCTTCCGGCGTCGAGATCATGCTTCCTGACGACAACGTCGCCGAGGCGCTCATCTCGCTTGCCAAGCTCGAGCAGGATCGCGGCGTGCTTGAGCGCGAGATCGCCGCAGTCGATTTGCGTTTGCTGGATCGGATCACGGTGCGCTTGCGCGAGACGGCTTCGGCCGCGCCGCTCGAGGGAAGCGCGCCGCTAGAGGTGCCCACCGCGAGCACTAAGACGGCACCCAAAGGGAAGACCTGAGAATACGGGACTTGAGGGCAGGGGGAATGGTCTACACAACCACGATCAGGAGCAAGCGTCAGCGCATCGTCACCGCGCTCGACGTTGGCACGAGCAAAATCTGCTGCCTGATCGCCAAGACCTCGCCCGTGCCGGACTGGTTCGAGGGCAAGGGCGACGCCGTGCAGTTCGAGGTGCTGGGCTTCGACCACACCCGCGCCGAAGGCCTCAAAGCCGGCATGATCGCCAATCTCGACAGCGCCGAACACTGCATCCGCTCGGCGGTGGATGCGGCCGAGCGCATGGCCGGCGTCACCGTCGAGGACGTGCATGTGTCGGTCACCTGCGGACGGCTCAAGAGCGAGAGCTTCTCGGCGAGCGTAGCGCTGCCGTCAGGGGCGGTGCGCGAGGAAGATATTTTGCGCCTCCTGGCCGGCGGCCGCCAATATGCCGGCCGCGACAAGCGGAGCGTGTTGCACGCGCTGCCCACGAGCTACCGCATCGACGAGAATGGCGGCATCAGCGAGCCCCAGGGCATGTGCGGCGAGCGGCTTGCCGTCGATCTCCATGCCGTCACCGCCGACGAGGTCGCCATGCGCAACGTGATGCTCTGCGTCGAGCGTTGCCATCTCGGCGTTGCGAGTCTGGTCGCGGCCCCCTACGCGAGCGCCCTTTCGGTGGTCACGCCGGACGAGGCCAAGCTCGGCGTCGCCTGCGTCGATTTCGGCGCCGGCACCACCACGCTCTCGGCCTTCGCCGACGGGCACTTCATCCATGCCGACGCAATCGCCCTTGGCGGCAACAGCATCACCACCGACATTGCCCGCACGCTTGCCGCGCCTCTCGATTACGCCGAGCGGCTCAAGACCCTGCATGGCAGCGCCTTCGCCACGCTGTCCGACGAGCGCGAGATCATCACCTATCCGGCGGTCAGCGGCACGCGGCAGCCGAGCCTGAACCAGATCACCAAGGCGCAGCTTGCCGTCATCATCCGGCCGCGCGTCGAGCAGATTCTCGATTTGATGCGGCGGCGGCTTGCGGCCGGCGGCTTGGCCTCCGAGGTCACCCAGCACCTGGTGTTGACCGGCGGCGGCAGCCAGCTCACCGGCCTGCCCGAGCTTGCCGCGAACATGTTCGGACGCCCGGTGCGGCTCGGCGCGCCACGGTCTTTGGCCGGCCTGCCAGCAGTGGCTGCCGCGCCTGATTTCTCTGCCGCGATCGGCCTCCTGCTGCAATGGTCACGCGGCGACCACAGGCTTTCGGGCCGTGCCGAGCAACGGTTCTTGCGTACCGGCACGGGGTATTTCGCCAGGGTAGGCGAGTGGATTAGGGACAATTTTTGATCGGACGAAAAGGGTTGCGCCGACGCTTCGCGGGGAAACGCCGGACGGACCTAAGCAAGGGCAATCGCTAAGGATCGGAAGACCACCATGACCATCAACCTCAGAGTTCCAGATTTGACCGAACTCAAGCCGCGCATCACCGTCTTCGGTGTCGGCGGAGCCGGCGGCAACGCCGTCAACAACATGATCGCCTGCGGTCTCAAGGGCGTCGAGTTCGTGGTCGCCAACACCGACGCGCAAGCTCTGCTGAGCGCGACCGCCGAGCGGCGCATCCAGATGGGGGCGAATGTCACCGAAGGCCTCGGCGCCGGATCGAAGCCCGAGGTGGGCGCCGCCGCTGCCGAAGAGGCTATGGCCGACATCAAGGCCCATCTCGTCGGCTGCCACATGGTGTTCATCACCGCCGGCATGGGCGGCGGCACCGGAACGGGAGCTGCGCCAGTCATCGCGCGTGCCTCCCGCGAAGAGGGCATCCTCACCGTCGGCGTGGTTACCAAGCCCTTCCAGTTCGAAGGCTCGCGACGCTTGCGCGCGGCTGAAGTCGGCATCGAGGAGCTGCAGAAATATGTCGACACGCTGCTGATCATCCCCAACCAGAACCTGTTTCGCGTCGCCAACGAGAAGACCACCTTCACCGACGCCTTCGCCATGGCCGACGACGTGCTGCGCGCCGGCGTCTCCTGCATCACCGATCTCATGGTCAAAGAAGGTCTCATCAATCTGGACTTCGCCGATGTCCGCACCATCATGGCCGGCATGGGCAAGGCGATGATGGGGACGGGCGAATCGAGCGGCGACCGCCGCGCCATCGAGGCGGCCGAGGCGGCCATCTCCAACCCCCTGATCGACGACGTGTCGATGAAGGGGGCAAGCGGCCTGCTGGTCTCCATCACCGGCGGCAACGACCTCACCCTTTATGAGGTTGACGAGGCGGCGAGCCGCGTGCGCGCCGAGGCCGATCCCGACGCCAATATCATCGTCGGCGCGACCTTCGACGACGAGCTCGACGGGCGGATCCGCGTGTCCGTGGTGGCGACTGGCATTGGCCTGCTTGGCGACGCCGCGCGGCCCGTCATGCGGGAAGCTCCACAGCAACACCAGGACAGAGGCCGGCTCAGCGAGCGGCTGGCAGGCCTTGCGACGTTGCCTGGCGCACCGGCCGATCTCGACGAGCCGAGCCTCGTGCTCGCCCCCAACGAGGTCGTGAAGGAGCCACCTGTATGGCGCGGTCCCGGTAGTGTGACGATCGAGAAGCGCCCGGCGCAGGTGACGGGAATGGCCCTTCCCAACCAGCCGAGGCCAGCATCGGCGCCCCAGCCTCAGCCTTTCCAGCCGGCGCCACCGGCGACCATCAGGCGCCCCGTGCGGCGCATGCCGAGCGTCGAGGAGCTTCCTATCGTCGCCCAGAAGGAGATCAGGGCACAGGCGGGTCAAGTGCCCGTGGTTGGCCTTGCCGCCCAGAAAAAGAGGGTGGGCTTCCTCGAGCGTCTGGCAAATGTCGGCCGGACCCGCAAGGAGACCGATGCCGAGATGCCGGCCAAGCGTGAGCCCGAATTCGGCCAGTCGACGTGGACGGCGCCAGAGGCGTTCAGGCCTCAGCCACAGCAGGCCCAGGCCCAGGCCAGACCTCAGCCACAAGCCCAGCCGCAAGCCCAAGCCAGGCCTCAGCCTTTAGCCCCGGCGGCGGCGCAAAAAGGCATTAGGATCGAGCGCCCTCGTGCAGAGCCGGCAGCCGTCGCTTCCGTGCCAAAACGGATCGAAGCGCGGCCCCGGATGCAAGCGGCCGAGATGGTCGAGCCTCCGGCCGAATCGCACATGGACGACGATCTCGAGATTCCCGCCTTCCTCCGTCGTCGAGCGAATTGAGGTCAGTCAGAAATCGCAACGGAATTACTTATTAGCCCACCGACGAGCCTGGAAAACTACGTTATATCAATGCGTTAAGAGGCAAAGTGTCCAGTAATACAGTGAAAGAAACCGTGATTTGTCGCTCCTCAGTCAGAGCGTTAAGGTTCTTCATAGATTGATCGGCAGGACCAAATAGGCACAAGCCAAGGGCTGACAAGAGCCCGGTCTAAAGTGCCAGGGAGCGCTGATCAATGGGGGGCTCGGGGTTCTCTCCTCGGGCTAAGGGAACTCAAAAGACGGCTCGGGGGCCGACGGGGGCCATGAAGGGTTTCATAGGGGCACGCCAAACCACGCTTGCCAGCGAAATTTCACTGACCGGCACGGGGGTTCACAGCGGAGCGCCGGTTTCCATCGCACTTTGTCCGGCGGACGGCGACACCGGCTTACGCTTCCTTCTCTCCAACGGCAATGCCGACGGCACCGAGATCGCTGCCGACCAGCGGTGGGTGACGGGCGTTACGCTGTGCACCGTGCTTGGTGACGGCAATGGCGCCTCTGTTGCGACGGTCGAGCACCTGCTCGCGGCTCTGCGCGGTCTTGGCGTCGACAACGCGCTGATCGAGATCGACAGCTCAGAAGTGCCGATCATGGACGGCAGTGCTTCCCGCTTCGTCGAGGCCATCGACGAGGTCGGCCTGGCCGAGCTCGATAGCCCGCGCCGCTTCCTCAAGGTCCTGAAAAAGATCCGCGTGGAGGACGGCGGCGCCTTTGGCGAGCTGACCCCTCATAACGGCTTCCATCTCGACGTGGAGATCGATTTCGACACGCCGCTGATCGGGACCCAGAGGATCGAAATCGACATAAATCCCGGCTCCTTCCGCCGCGAGCTGGCCCGCGCCCGTACCTTCGGCTTCATGAAGGACGTCGAGCGGCTGTGGGCGGCTGGGCTTGCGCTGGGCGCCTCCCTCGAGAACACCGTGGCGATCGGCGACGACCGCATCATCAACCGCGAGGGCTTGCGCTTCTCCGACGAGTTCGTGCGCCACAAGGCACTCGACGCGGTGGGCGATCTCGCCCTTGCCGGTGCTCCCCTTCTCGGAGCCTACCGTTCCCGCCGGGGCGGTCACCGGCTGAACGCGCTGGTGCTCAAGGCCATGTTCGCCGATGCCGACGCTTGGACGATGATCGAAGCCCCGCGCTATCGCGAGGTTCGTCATGCCGAGCTCAGCCACCGTCTGGCGGCAGCGAATTTCGCCCCCGAGCGGAGCTGAACGGGTCGCGCCACCGGTCTTCGGTAAGCCCTGTCATCGGGCCCCCGCTCTTTAGCTCCGCGATGCGCCGTGACACGTCCTGAAGCCCCGCTCGGTGCCCAAACCTTTCAGCAAACGGCCCGCGCCCGCGGGATGAGCAAAAAAACACCATAATCAGCTAGTTGGTTGGCTGCAGTCTGCGCTAGCCTGCCGGCTTCCATGATTTTTGCGCGGGGGCGGGCTTTTGCGCGCGAGGGGGACGGTCTTGAGGGGAAGCATGTCCGGTCGGATCGAGCCGCTGCGAGCTCAAGGGCGCCTTGGGGCCTGGCAGCGTCTTGGGCTCTGGAGACGCCTTGGGGGCTCCGGGCGTGGCGCCGTGGGATTGCCCGCCTCCCTTCTCTGCCTGGTTCTTTCCGCCAGCCTGCTCGGTGGCTGCAGCTCCTTGTGGGGGAAGAAGGAGA
>DASYIU010000025.1:0-15363 GCA_035997285.1 Methyloceanibacter sp.
CCGAGCGTCAGGCCGGCATTCCAATAGGTGTAATCTGAGGCAATCTTCTCGTAAGACTGGAATCCAACGGTGCCGCTGATGCTGGGCGAGAAGAAATTGAAAAGCTTCCCTTTGAAGGCATAGCCGACCGCCCCCTCGACCGCATCAGAGTTGCCGAACACGTGGAAATTATTCGCCGACCACCAGTTGTTGACGCTAAGGGTCCACGCTCCGCCGGTCCAGGACGCACCGGTCCTCAGCTCATAATAGTCGGTTGTGCTGTTAGCGCCCGGATAGGTGTATGCGAGCTCACCTATCGTGAAGGTGATGTCCTTCCACTTGGGCGAGATGCCGGCGCCGTAGTCGATCTCGATGTGTTTCCCGAATGCGGTATTGGATCCCCACATATAGGCCCAGAACATGCCGTACGTCAGATCGAACTCCGGCTGCGCTGCGGGCTCCTGGCTGGTGTTGGAAATGCTGCGGAACATATAGTCCGTCACGAATGTCGCAGACCCCGTGAGCGTCAGCTTGGTGTCATCGGCGAGGGCCGGAAGGGCCAACCCGGCGATGAGCGCTGCGCTCAGAATTCCTAATGTTATCGTCCCCGCTTCCCTGCTGCGCCGAGCCATTTTTCAGTCTCCTGATTTGCGCCTGTTCCTATGATCGAACCTGCTAGTCAGGATGCTGCCCCCGGCTGTCCCCCGCGGTGCAACGTCCCCCTGTTCTCTGTCACAATATGCTGCCGGATTCTCGAAGCAACGGAAAACCTCGGTTTTCGGAAAACATCTGGAACGGTGTGACTATTCTGCAATGGTCCAAGCGCTTTGATGCCGCATTGGGCTCCATGCTCGGTTTGGCGCTGGGCAATTACTCACAGAAACTGCGCACCAGAGCGGCAACTGCCCAAAGTCGAGGCGGATGACCAAACGACTCATCGATTCATTGGGTTGGCTTGACCCCCTGTCAGAGCATCTGCAGCTTCGTCTGCTCGGGCTTGTTCCGGCTTGGGTGGTCACTTAGAGTGGTTTTCGTCGGCAAGAATTCGGTTTTTGACGCTCTGATTCGGCGAATATCCCTCAGAAAACGCATGGCTCGAGACGAGGAATCCGGGACCGTGCTCGTGACCGGCGCCGGTCGCCGGCTCGGCCGGGCCATTGCCCTTGATTTTGCGAATCGCGGTTGGCGGGTCGCCGTACACTACCGCGCCTCCGCGGCCGAGGCCTTGGGCCTGGTCGCGGAGATCGAGCGCATGGGCGGCAAGGCGGTGGCCCTTGCCGCCGATCTCGCCCGGCTGGACGCGCTTTCCCCGCTTATCGAGGCCTGCGCCGAGCGGCTCGGTCCCCCGTCCTGCCTCGTCAACAACGCCGCCTGTTTCGAGCGGGACACGGTGGCGACGCTCGATGGAACGAGCTGGCAGGCGCATCTCGACGTCAACCTGCGCGCGCCCATTTTCCTCGCCCAGGCCTTTGCCAGGGCCCTGCCCAAAGGCACACCGGGCAATGTGATCAACCTGATCGATCAGAAGGTTTTGTGCCTCGACCCTGAGTTTTTCTCCTACACCATCGCTAAAGCGGCGCTGTGGACCGCCACGCGGACGCTGGCGCAGGCGCTCGCCCCGCGAATCAGGGTGAACGCCATAGCCCCTGGCCCCGTGTTGCCCAGCAGCACCCAAGGCAATGCGGCATTCGAGCAGGAATCCCGCTCGACCTTGCTGCAGCTCCCTGTCGGCGCCGAGGACGTGACGGCCGCCATCCGTTTCCTTCTCGCCACCCCCTCAATTACCGGCCAGATGATCGCTCTCGACGCCGGCCAGCACCTTGCCTGGCGGCGAAGCGAGTGAGGGTAAGGCCCGCCAAGGCCTTGAACCCGGTCACGCTTAGACCTTACCTTCGCAGCTAGAGCCGCATGTTTTGACATGCGCGAAAGTTTCATGATCCCATGCCGTTAGAAAACCCCGACAGCGCCAGAGCCTCGCTCGTTGCGCGCGCCCGCGACCTGTTGCCCGGCGTGGAGACGGGTGCGCCCGTAATCGCCCGCTATGCCAAGACGGCGCCGGCGGGGCCGGGCGTCTACCGCATGATCGATGCCGATAGCGAGGTGCTTTATGTCGGCAAGGCACGCCACCTCAAGAAACGGGTGCAGAGCTACGCGCGAGGCGCGGGCCACAACAACCGCATCGCCCGCATGGTCGCCGACACCGCGAGCATGGAGTTCGTCACCACGGCGACCGAGATCGAGGCGCTGCTGCTCGAGGCGAACCTCATCAAGCGGCTGAAGCCCCGCTTCAACGTGGTGCTCAGGGACGACAAGTCCTTCCCCTTCATTCTCATCGCCCGCGATCATCCCGTGGCGCAGATCCTGAAGCATCGCGGCGCGCGAAATCGCCAGGGCGATTATTTCGGCCCGTTCGCCTCGGCCGGCGCGGTCGGCCGCACCATCAACACGCTGCAACGCGCCTTTCTGCTCAGGTCCTGCTCCGACGCTTATTTCGAAAGCCGCCTCCGGCCCTGCCTGCTCTTCCAGATCAAACGCTGCTCGGCCCCCTGCACCGGCGTGATCTCGGTGGAGGATTACGGCCTGCTGGTCGACGAGGCGCTGGGCTTTCTCACCGGCGAGAGCGACGAGGTTAAGCGGCGGCTGCATGTGCTGATGGACGAGGCGAGCCTCAAGCAGGACTACGAGCGGGCGGCGAGCTTCCGCGATCGGCTGACCGCGCTCAGTCACATCCAGTCGCGCCAGGGCATCAACCCGCAAACGGTGAAAGAGGCCGACGTGTTCGCCGCCCATCAGGAGGCCGGCCAAACCTGCATTCAGGTGTTCTTCTTCCGCACCGGGAACAACTGGGGCAATCGCGCTTATTTCCCGCGCGCCGACAAGAGCGTCGGCGTCGAGGAAGTGCTCGAGTCCTTCATCGCCCAGTTTTACGACGACAAGCCGCCGCCGAAGCTCGTGCTTCTATCGCACGACGTTCCGAGCCGCCGCCTGCTCGGCGACGCCTTGTCGTTGCGCGCCGGCCACAAGATCGGCGTGACCGCACCGGTGCGCGGCGAGAAGCGCGATCTCGTCGAGCATGCCCTGATCAACGCGCGCGAAGCGCTGGCGCGGCGCCTGGCTGACGCGTCATCGCAAGCGGCGATCCTCGGGCGGCTGGCCGAGCTGCTCGACCTCGACGAGGCCCCGGAGCGCATCGAGGTCTACGACAACAGCCACATCTCAGGCACCAATCCAGTGGGCGCCATGATCGTTGCCGGGCCGGAAGGCTTCATCAAGGGGCAATATCGGAAGTTCAATATGCGCCGCGAGGACCTTGCCCCTGGCGACGACTACGCCATGATGCGCGAGATGCTGACACGGCGTTTCAGCAGGCTGCTCAAGGACAAGGGAGAGGTGAACGGCTGGGCCGCGCCCGACCTCGTGCTGATCGACGGCGGGCCGGGTCAACTCGGCGCCGCCTATGAGGTTCTCGACGAGCTCGGCCTCTCGGACATCAAGGTCGCAGCCGTCGCCAAGGGCCCCGACCGCAATGCCGGCCGCGAGCGCCTCTATCTCAGAGGCAAGGAGCCAATGCTGTTGGAGCCGCGCGACCCAGTGCTGTATTGCATCCAGACGCTGCGGGACGAAGCGCATAGATTCGCCGTCGGCGCCCATCGCGCCAAGCGCAAGAAGGCGATTACCGCCTCGCCGCTCGACGAGGTGCCGGGCATCGGCCCGGCGCGCAAACGCGCGCTGCTGCAGCATTTCGGCTCGGCCAAGGCGGTGAGCCGCGCCGGCATGGCCGATCTCGCTGCGGTCGGCGGCATCAGCGCGCAGATGGCGAAGGTGATCTATGATCATTTCCATGAGCGTGGGTAACTGAAGTGAGTGGACAGTCCGACATGGCGCAGCAGTGCTTGACGGCACAGCGCCGAGTGGCTCACGGCCGCTTCGGCAGCCTGCCGAACCTGCTCACCTATGGCCGCATCCTCGCCATCCCCGCGCTGGTGGGCTGCTTCTTCGTCACCAGCGATTGGGGACGCTGGGTCGCCATGTGGATCTTCATCGCTGCCGGCGTCACCGATATCCTGGATGGCTATCTCGCGCGCGCCTGGGAGCAGCAAAGCGCCGTCGGGCGCATGCTCGATCCCATCGCCGACAAGCTGATCGTCTCGGCGGCACTGCTGATGCTCGCCGCCGACGGCACCATCGCCGGTTGGTCGCTGTGGGCGGGCGTGACCATCCTGTGCCGCGAGATCCTGGTCTCGGGCCTGCGCGAGTTCTTAGGCACGCTCGCCGTCAGTGTGCCGGTGACCAAGCTCGCCAAATGGAAGACGGTGGTGCAGATGGTGGCCATCGGCTTCCTGCTTGCCGGCAGCGCCGGCGACAAGATCTGGCCGTACACGACCTTGTTCGGCCTGACCCTGTTGTGGATCGCCGCCATCTTCACCCTCTACACGGGCTACGATTATCTCAGGGCCGCCCTGCGCCACGCCATGATCGACGAGGATTGAGCGCGATGCGTCTCCTCTATTTCGCCTGGGTCAAGGAGAAGGTGGGGCTCGCCGCCGAGGAGGTCGAGCTGCCCGCGGACGTGGCCACGATCGGCGATGTGATGACCTGGCTGAAAACCCGCGGTCCCGAATTCGCCAATGCCTTTGACCGCTCGGAGGTCATCCGCGCGGCCATCGACCACAGCCATGTACGCCATGACGCGAAGATCGGCGGCGCGCGCGAGATCGCATTCTTCCCGCCGGTGACCGGAGGCTAGAGTGATCAGGGTGCTGCAGGAGGATTTCGATATCCGCGCCGAGATCGCACGGCTCACATCCGGCCGCACCGATATCGGCGCCATCGTCACCTTCACCGGCACCGTGCGCGACCAAGCGGGCGCCATCACAGAGATGACGCTGGAGCATTATCCCGGCATGACCGAGGGCGAGCTTGCCCGCATCGAGGCGGAGGCTTGCGCGCGCTGGACATTGCAGGCGAGCCTCATCGTGCATCGCTATGGCACGCTGAAACCTGGAGACAACATCGTGCTGGTGGTGACGGCGTCAGAGCATCGCGACGCGGCCTTCGACGCCGCGCGCTTCCTGATGGACTACCTCAAGACCAGCGCCCCCTTCTGGAAGCGCGAGACCGGACCCGGCGGCAGTCGCTGGGTCGAAGTCTCTTCAAGCGACGACACCGCCCGCACCCGGTGGAACAAGACCAAGGACGCCGCCGAGTAGCCAGATTACCGGAGGATCCGCGCGCCGCGCGGCAGCACCTTGAGGTAGGGCCCCCAGACACAAACATCGCCCCACTGGCACACGCCGTAGATGCACGTCCTCCGATAGGAGCAGGAGCGGCATTTGTAGACCGGCGCGCAGCCGGTGCAGAGCGCAATCTCCTGGCAGTCCTTCCAGATCAGCACCTTCGTCACCAAGCTCTGGTGCTGAGGCGCAGCTCCGATGCCGCTCGGAATCCAGGCTCTCGCGCTGTTTGCCGTCAGAACGCCAAGACCAGCGGCCATCAGGCCGATCAAGCCAAGCAGGATCAATCTTTTGCGCATGTCGGCCCCCCTCAGGCGACGCGCCCTGTCGCGCCTGACAGAGTGCCGCTTCGTTGGCAAAGGATCAAGCCTCGGCATTGACGCGCCAGCTCAGCGGTAGATGACGGCGCCCGCGCGATTGTGGCGGTGCTCCCAGCCTTCCCGCTCAAGGGCCGGCGTGTCGTCGTCCTGCACGGGGTAGCCGACGCACAGATACCCGATAAAGATCCAGTGTTGCGGCACATCGAGAATGGCTGCGACGCGGGCCGGATCGAGGATCGAAACCCAGCCCATCCCCAACCCTTCGGCGCCGGCGGCGAGCCACAGCGTATGGACGGCCATGACCACCGAATAGTCGAGCGTCTCGGGCATGGTGAGGCGCCCGAGCCCTCCCCCTTGCGCCGTCGAGCGGTCGGCGAAGACGGCGAGCTGGCAGGGCGCATCGTCGAGACCGGCGAGTTTCAGCCGCGCATAGAGCGCGGCGCGGTCCGGCGACTGCATCTTGAGCGCGTCCGCGTTGCAGTCCTCGAAGCATTGGCGGATGGCGGCGCGGCGGCCAGCGTCCTCGACGAGCACAAAGCGCCAAGGCTCGCTCAAGCCGACCGAAGGGGACATGCAGGCGACGCCGATCAGCCGCTCGATGGTGCCTTCGGGAAACTTGGTGCACTTGAAGCGCCTGACGTCGCGGCGCCATTTGAGCAGGTCGAGCAGCCGCTCGCGGAACGCAGCGTCGAACTCCGGCGCCCGACTGGCTAGGGGTGACTCACTCAAATGATCCATGCCTGACCCTAGCATCCCCGGCGGGGCCTAGTTCCCTAGGTCATGCAAAATTGCGCAGTCGGCTCCTGGGCCGCCCGTACAGCGTGTCTCACAGTCAGCAACCAAATTGGCGATGGTGCGCTCAAGCGCCTTTGCTCCCGAAGTTTCGCGCGCACCTTTGTCCAATGGTCCCGGGCAAGGTCACGCGCATCGAAACATGAGCGCTGTCGGTCCTGAGCGAGCGCTAGTAGAGAGCGGACCTGGTCGATGGAGAAGCCGAAATCGCGACAGCGGCGAATGAAGGTGAGCCGCGACACATCCTCTTCGCCGTAACCCCGCTGGCCTCCTTGATGCCGGTCGGCGCGCGGCAGCAGCCCGATCTCCTCGTAATAACGGATGGTCGGGGCACTCGTCCCTGTGCGACGCGCTAGGGCTCCGATTTTCAAACCAGCCATGGGCCTCCTTCGCCTCTTGAACCTCAAGCTACTTGAAGACCTATCTTCATTCAAACCTTGGTGCCGCTACCACTGCAAGGGCGATTTACAGAGGTGAAATATGAGACCAGATACAGCGTCGGAAACTCCAATCGCCTGCACGCTCGACATCGGCGGTTTTAAGCAGCGTCTTGCCTGGATTGCCGAGCTCAATCACGACGCGCTACGTAGTCATGAGAGTGACGGGCTTGTGCTGCGTCTTAGGTATGACGCGAAGTCCGCTGATCGCGTCAAAGAGATGGTGCGACGTGAGAAGCAATGCTGCGCTTTCTTGCGGTTCGATATTCGACATGAAAGCGACGACGTTTTGCTGACGATCACCGCGCGGGAGGAAGCTCGCATCGCGGCGGAAACTCTTTTCCAGCAGTTCGTTAGTCGTGGCCAAAGCGATGCCGCTACGCCTGCGCGCATCGCGCTTGCCTGCACATGCGCGGCGGTAACTTGCGCGGCGGCGTGCGTAGCGCCGCTTGCACTTCCGGCCGTTGTCTTGCAGGAACCGGAAGCCTGCTGGCTTGGCTTTCTGGTGCGCATAGCTGGATGACCGTGCTTTCCACTCTCGCACTTGCGGTCGCGTGGTTGTGGGTTTGGCGGCATGCGATCAGGACGGGTCTCAGACCAGCGCCGTCCACTTTTCGCATCCTGGGCATCGCTACTGTTCTGTTGGCATTGGCAGTCTTTTGGCCCTAAATCGAACCCAAATCGCACGCGCGTTTGGGCCTTAAGGCAATGGACTCCCCTGAGCCACAGCTTCAATCCATGCTGACCTGCCCGCTTTGCGGCCATCGGACGACCGCAATGCCGCCCAATGCCTGCGTGGCATTCTATGAGTGCCCAGCATGCGGCAACATGCTCAAACCGCATCAAGGCGACTGCTGCGACCCGCGCGCGTCTGGCCCGTTCGGCCCTAATGCGCCTCGACGCGCCGGGAGACAGATGGATCGGAGTCTTTGAGCTCTGGATGGGCTCGCTGGAACCGATTGTCCGCCTCGGCTTCGGCGGCGCCTTGAGTGAGCGCGGTAATCGTGTAGCGCTGCACCTCCGTGCCGTCCTTCTCATAGCAGACGGTATAAGCCTGTTTCATAGGTGGCCGTCCCATTGCACTCGTCCTCCATGCATCTCGCTAGCTATTGGGAACCCCCCTACCCGGCGGCGGCGACCGCCTTGGCGGGGCGCACCAGCGCCGAATAGTCGTCCATCAGGTTGCGCGTGATGTCGCCGATGGCGAATTTGTGCTGCCCGATCTCGGCGACCGGCATCACCTCTGCGGCGGTGCCGGTGATGAAGCACTCGGAGAAGTCGCTGAGCTCATCGGGCATGATCGCCCGCTCGATGACCTTCAGCCCGCGCTGCTTGGCGAGCCCGATCACCGTGCGCCTCGTGATGCCGTTGAGGAAGCAATCGGGAAGCGGCGTGTGCAGCACCCCGTTTTGCACGAAGAAGATGTTGGCGCCGGTGGCCTCGGCGATCTGCCCGCGCCAGTCGAGCATCAGCGCGTCGGCATAGCCCGCCCGCTCGGCTTTGTGCTTCTCGATGGTGCAGATCATGTAGAGCCCGGTCGCCTTGCTCGCGGTCGGCGCGGTGCGCGGGTCCGGCCGGCGGTAATGCCCGAAGGTGAGCTTGAGGCCTTTGGTGCGCGCCGCAGGATCGAAATACGATCCCCAATCCCAGGCGGCGATGGCGACGTTGGTCTTGGTCAACTGCGCGGCGACGCCCATCTGCTCACTGCCCCGCCAGGCGATGGGGCGCACATAGGCCTCGGTCAGCTTGTTGGCGCGCAGCACCTCGCGCGCCGCCTTGTCGAGCTCGGCCACAGAATAGTGAATCTCGAAGTCGAGGATCTTGGCCGATTCATGCAGGCGCTGATTGTGCTCATTGAGCTTGAAGATGGTGCCGTCATAGGCGCGCATCCCCTCGAACACCGCACTCGCGTAGTGCAGCCCGTGCGTGAGGACGTGGACTTTGGCATCGCCCCACGGGATGAGCTCGCCGTTCAGCCAGATGAAACCCTCGCGCTGATCGTAAGGGACGACGGCCATGAGCATTCCTCCGCGAGTGTATCCGGCCTTCTTGCGCGAGCCGGGCAAAACACCAACGCCTCTCATAGCACCTTGAACGGCAATTGCGCGAGCAGGCGGCGAGGCGTATCAAGGACCGAAATAAGTCAACATGGCTGACATAACCGAGCAAAAAAAATAAGTCAACATGACTGACCTAAATGAGCCTCTGACGCAGGACCAAAAATCGCCCGAAGCCAAGCTTCGGGGGAATGGCCGGCCCGCGCGCAAACGCGCTTCCGTGCCCGAGGCGAAGCTTCTGGAATTCGCCGAGCTGCTGTTCTTTGCCTATCGCGATTTCACCCGCGACCCCGACGCCATCCTCAAAGATTTCGGCTTCGGCCGCGCCCACCACCGGGTGCTGCATTTCGTCAATCGCCACTCGGGCTTGCGGGTCGTCGACCTGCTCGACATCCTCACCATCACCAAGCAGAGCTTGAGCCGCGTGCTCAAGCAGCTGATCGACCAGGGCTATATCGTACGGCAGGCGGGAAGCTCGGACCGCCGCGAGCGCCTGCTGTTCCCCACCGGCAGGGGCCGCGCCCTGGCCGAACGCCTGGCCGCGCCGCAGCTCGTGCGCCTGGCTTCAGCGCTGAAAGCGACGGGGCCGGGGGCCGAAGTGACCTTGCGGCGTTTTCTCGAAGCCATGGTCAATGCCGAAGAACGGCCAAAAGTCTCCTCCATCATGGCCTCGTCTCCAGTCCCCCTCAAGGAGGGCGGCAAGGAGGAAGAGGCATGACCTTGCCGACGCCGATCAAGGCTCATCGCGGCAGCGGGCCCGAGGACAACGCCCCGCATATCCTTGTGGTCGACGACGACAGCCGCATCCGCGACCTGCTCGCCCGCTATCTCCAGGAGCACGGCTTCCGCGTGAGCACGGCCGTCGATGCCGCAAGCGCCCGGGCCACCATGCGCAGCCTCTCTTTCGACCTGCTCATCCTCGACGTGATGATGCCGCAGGAATCGGGCATCGATTTCGCCCGCTCGCTCAGAAGCGAGTCTCGGGTGCCGATCCTGATGCTGACCGCACGCGCCGAGCCCGAGCAGCGCATCGAGGGGCTGGAGACCGGAGTCGACGACTATCTCGCCAAGCCCTTTGATCCGCGCGAGCTGTTGCTCCGGGTGAGCAACGTGCTCCGCCGCGGCGCCGCCTCGCCTTCCTCCGGCGAGGTGCGCATGGGCGAATTCGTCTTCCACATCTCCCGCGGCGAGCTGAAGCGCGAGGGCGAGACCATCCGGCTGACCGAGCGGGAGCGGGATCTCTTGCGCTATTTCGCCCAGCGGCCGGGCATGCCCGTCTCCCGCCTCGAGCTCGCCAAAGGGGCGGACAGCGGCGGGGAGCGTGCGGTCGACGTGCAAATCAATCGGCTTAGGCGCAAGATCGAGCACGATCCCGCCAACCCGGTCTATCTCCAGACCGTGCGCGGCAAGGGCTACATCTTGTATCCAGAGTGATGGACGCCATCTCCGACGCCCCGTCCCTTCCGCACGAGCGCCGCTCGCTCTATCGCCGCATTACGGGCGCGATCGGCGATCAGATGCCGAAGGGCCTCTATGCGCGCGCGCTGATCATCATCATCGCGCCGATGGTGGTGCTCCAGTCGGTGCTGACCTTCGTGTTCCTCGAGCGCCATTGGCAGACGGTGACGCGCCGCCTGTCCACGGTCACCGTGCAGAACATCGCCATGCTGATCGACATCTACCGGGACTTTCCCCAGGACCCTAACGCCGAGACCCTGATCCGACTCGCCGATCTCGATCTCGGCTTGCGCATCCGCTTCGAGCCCGGAGAGGAGCTGCCCGAGGCCAATTCCAGGCCCTTCTTCGACCTTCTCGACACCACGCTCTCCGATGAGCTGACGCGCCAGATCGGACGACCCTTCTGGATCGACACGGTGGGCCGTTCCAATTTCGTCGACATCCGCATCAAGCTCGACAACGGGGTGATGCATGTCCTTGCCCGCCGCAATCAGACCTACGCCTCCAACTCCCATATCTTCCTGATATGGATGGTCGGCACCTCGCTGGTCTTGCTCACCGTGGCAATTCTTTTCCTGCGCAACCAGATCAAGCCGATCCTGCGCCTGTCCGAAGCGGCCGAAAGCTTCGGCAAGGGGCGCCCGCCCCCGGACGATTTCCGCCCGCGCGGCGCGCGCGAGGTGCGCCAGGCCGCCAACGCCTTCATCGAGATGCGCGACCGCATCGAGCGCCACGTCGAGCAGCGCACCATCATGCTTGCCGGCGTCAGCCACGACCTGCGCACCGTGCTGACCCGTTTCAACTTGCAGCTCGCGATGTTCGAGGAGACGCCCGAGCTCGACGCCCTGCGCGCCGATGTCGACGAGATGCAAGCCATGCTCGAGGACTATATGGCCTTCGCCAAGGGCGATGCCGGCGAGGAGATCGTGCGCGCCGATATCGGCGAGATCCTGAGCGAGGTGAAGAGCCAAGCGCATGGCGCTACGGAGGTCAGCATCGAGGTCAAGGATGCGCCGTTGGTGGTGCCGCTCAAGCGCCACGCCTTCAAGCGCGCCGTCGCCAACCTCGTCAATAATGCCGCGCGCTTCGCCGAGCATGTGAACGTCAGCGCCGCGCGCCGCGACGGGTCGCTGCTGGTCGAGGTCGAGGACGACGGCCCTGGTATTCCCGAGACCGAGCGCGAGCACGTGTTCCGGCCGTTCTACCGGCTCGACCATGCGCGCAATCAGGACGCGGGCTCGACGGGGCTTGGCTTGGCCATCGCCCGCGACATCGCCCGCATTCACGGGGGCGACATTGCGCTCAGCCAATCGCCTCTCGGCGGGTTGAAAGCCGTGCTAAAAGTGCCGGTCTGATCGCGGCAACCGAGAAAGACGGCGAGAGGAGACCCATGCGACGCGTGGCTGTGGGACTGGCAGCGGTCCTCGCCGCCTACTTCACCGGACCGGCGATCGGCGAGGCTCTCAGATCAATTTCACCTTCGATGGCGGCGGTGGGGTTCAGGTCCGCGGCGCGAGCGGCGCCCCCGTGTTCGGAGGAATCGGCCGGTCCTTGTTCGGAGCCGGGAGCGGAACAGCAGACGGGAGCGCAGAGCTTCCGCCTGATCCCGACTTCCCGGTGGCCGGCGATCCGGTCGACAACGCACTCCCCAGGCCAAGGCCCCGAGGATCTCTCGGGCCCCGACGACGATGATCCGCTCCCCGAATAGTCGCGAGCTCGCGCCTCACCCTCACACGGCAGCTGCCGCAGGCCCTGTGGGAGGCGCCGGTTGGGGCGGAGCCTCCGCGTGGTCGCCACGCCTCCAGCCGCGCGGCATGAACCCGCAGGCGAAGCGGCAGAAGTCCTGGCAGGTCGACTCCATGCAGGAGAGAAAGCGCTCGCCTCGGCTTAACCTCTTGTCGAGCGCGGCCATGGTGCGGTCGAGCGCGGGCGAAGGATCGTCGAGCCAGATCTCGAACACTCTGCCGTAGATGGCGGTGAGCCCGGTGACGCGGAGCGCTCCGCCTGCGCCGTCGAGCTTGGCGCCGGCACCGGCAAGCATCCAGTATTGCGAGGCGAGCGTAGAGCACAGCAGCGTCGCGCCCTCGCCGGGGCGGCAGCAGAGATAAGCAACGATGCGCTTCAGTGCGGGCTTATAAGGCGTCATCACCTCGAAGCGCGTCATGATGATGTCGAACAGCCGATCGCGTGGGCTCTGCTCCTGCCCTGCGGCTTTCGCTTTGGCCAGAACCTCGGCATCCACCTCGGCCTGGAAAGCGCGCAGGATGTCGCTCTTGCAGGTGAACTCGCGGCGGAGATCAGACAGGCTGAGGCCTGCTCTTTGTGCGATATCGGTGAGGCTCGTGTCGTGCCAGCCGTGCTTCTCGGCGAGATCGAACGCCGCCCGCACCGCTTTGGAGCGTTTGGAGAAATCGTCGAACATGGGGGGTACTCCTTCACTCAAAAGCATAGGCGCTTTTTGAGGCCATCGAAAGACGCCGGGACCTCGCCCTTCGAGACGGCGCGTTCCCGCGCCTCCTCAGGGTGAGGAGTGAACTCCTCATGGTGAGGAGCGCCCGAAGGGCACGTCTCGAACCATGAAGTCCCTAAGAGGAAAGCCCGCGGGACCGCTTGGCGGCGGCAGCGACGGCGCGAGCGAGAAGGTCGGAGAAGCCGTCCTTGCCCATGAGCACTTCGAGCGCCGCCGCGGTCGTGCCCTTGGGTGAGGTCACGTTGGCTCGGAGCTCAGCCGGCGAGAGGTCGGACCGGCGCAACAGCTCGCCCGCGCCCTCGACCGTGGCTCGCGCCAGATGGCTCGCAAGCTCGGGATCGAGGCCTGCGGCGCGGCCCGCTTCCGCCAGACACTCGGCGAGCAGGAAGACATAAGCCGGCCCGCTGCCGGAGACCGCGGTGACCGCATCGAGCAGGCCTTCCTCCTTGATCCAGATCACCTGGCCCACGGCCTCGAGCAGCATGTTGCACTCGAGCGCCTGGTCACGCGTCACCGCCTCGTTGGCGCAAGCAACGGTGACGCTGTGGCCGACGGAGGCCGCGGTGTTCGGCATCGCCCGCACGATGGCAACGCCCGGCGGCAGAGCGCGGGCGAGACTCGCAAGCGTCCGCCCCGCGGCGATCGACAGCACCACGCTTTTCTCACCGAGAAGGGGTTCGACTTCGGGCAGCAGCTTATCGGTGATCTGCGGTTTCACCGCGATCACCACGACCGACGGCTCCCCGGGCAAATCCGGCGCAATCCCCGAAGCGATGCCGTGGCGTGCGGCAAGCTCTGCCACCGCCTGAGATGGTGCAGGGTCTTGGACGAAGACAGAAGCCGGGTCGAGGCCCTGCCGGAGCCAGCCCTCAAGCAGCGCCCCGCCCATCTTTCCCGCTCCCACCAGGAGCAGCGGGCCGGCGAGGCTGAGTGTCATGCGTGTCCTTGAGTCTCGAGCATGGTGGCGGCGAGCGCCTCCTCCGCGGACTTGCCAGCCCACAATACGAACTGGAAGGACTGATAATAGCGCTCGCAAGCCTCAAGGGCAGCCTTAAGAAGCGCCTCGCATTGGCCGGCATGCGTCTCGGCCCCGGCGAGCAACAGCCCGTGGCGGTAGAGCAGCATGCCGTCCTCTTTCCACAGGTCGAAATGACCGAGCCAGAGCTGCTCGTTGATCAGCGCCATCACCCTGTAGATCTCGGGGAGCCTGACCTTGGTAACCCTGAAATCGAAGGCGCAAGCCAGATGCAGGGCCTCGAGATCGTCCCGCCAGGTGAGCGAGATATGATAGTCGCACCACGTGCCGGACACGGTCAGCGTCAGCTCGTCGGGCGCGCTGCGCTCGAAGGTCCAGTCGTGGATGGTTGCAATGTGCTCGACCATATCCACCGGGTTGGCGAAATGGTCGTAGATCGGCTGTATCGTAGCCATGCATCTCCTCAGTGGCCCCGGCAAAGTTGCGCCTATCAAGCTGCCCGCTCGGCGCGAATCACTTTGTGAATCAGTTATATAATGGGGACTCTGTAAGCACCAACGCGGGCGGAGTCCGCAAAGGGGTTTGGCTAAAGATAGTTGTGGATTGCCGGCGACGTGCAAACGGTGGAGGTCCTGCAATTCGACGCCCGGGGCGCACGGCGCCGCCCAGCGGCCAGTCAAGAGCCTCTTTTCAGCTTTTTCGCGAGACCGGCGCGGCCGCTACGCCCCGCTTGCACAGGCGGCGGCGCGATCGAGGAGCATCGCGCGTTCGCGGGCATTGCGCGTGAGCGAAGCGGCGCGTTCGAACTCGGCGCACGCCTCCTCGTGGCGGCCGAGCTTCCTGAGGAGATCGCCGCGCACGCTCGGCAAGAGATGATAATTTTTCAGCGCCGGTTCCGTTTTCAGCGTATCGACGATCTCAAGACCCGCCGCCGGGCCGAATAACATTGCCAGCGCAACCGCGCGATTGAGCTCTACGATCGGTGACGGCGCAAGCTCGCCGAGCGCCCCGTAGAACCCCACGATTCGCGCCCAGTCTGTCTCTTCCGCCCTACGCGCCCGCGCGTGGCAGGCAGCGATCGCGGCCTGCAACGCGTAAGGGCCAGGTGTGCGCCCGGGCATCCCGGCCAGCGCCTCTGTCCGCTGCAGCGCGGCGAGGCCGCGGCGGATGAGGAGCTGGTCCCAGCGCGCGCGATTCTGCTCGAGCAGAAGCACGGGCTCTCCCGACGGGCCGGTCCGTGCCCCGAAACGCGATGCTTGGATCTCCATCAGGGCGACGAGGCCGTGCACCTCTGGCTCCTCGCGCGCCAGTTCAGCCAGGATACGGCCGAGGCGCTGCGCCTCCTCACAGAGCTGAGGCCGCATCCAGTCGTCGCCAGCGGTCGCCGAATAGCCCTCGTTGAAGATAAGGTAGACGACCGAAAGCACCGAGGACAGACGGCCGGCGAGGTCTTCCCTGCGCGGAACCTCGAATGGCACGCGCTTCTCAGTCAGTGTTCTCTTGGCGCGAACGATGCGCTGGGCGATGGTCGGCTCGGGAACCAGGAAAGCCCGCGCGATCTCCTCGGTGGTCAATCCGCCGAGCAGACGGAGCGTGAGCGCCGCCTGCGCCTCGGGAGCGAGGATCGGGTGGCAGGCGAT